>JBBAWP010000069.1:0-3024 GCA_040397155.1 Candidatus Limnocylindrus sp. | reverse complement strand
GATTGTTCGTATGGCGTAAGGGGGCGATCGTCGCCGCAGGGACAGGGGTATGGCGTCGGGCGCAGGTCCGGAGTGTACAGTCCAAAGAGGAATGGTCACTCTGGGCCAGTACCCGGACGATAGAAACCGAGGGCCCGCAACTCCGGCAGGCACTACACACCATCTCTCTGAGCAGAGACGGGACAGTCCCGCTGGACAGTGACTGTCCGTCCATGCGAGAGGCGCTACTAGGACCAGCAGGTTCACACCTATCCTACGACGGAGTAGTCGTAGCCACTGATGGGGCAGTCAAAGACGACGGGCGGATGGGCGGCGCCTACGTCTCCCTCGACAACAAGTTACCGGCACGCTCCTTCGTGGTCCTCGGTCCGCCCTCGTCCATGCGGGCGGAACTATCACCCATGGACGAGGCGGTGGCCGACGCGCCAGGTGATGAGGACCTAACCCTTTTGACAGATTCCCTGACCTCGATCCAGAGGCTCCTGGAGATGCAACGGCAAGACTTTCCGGCGTGGCTGCACGGCCACCCGGAGCGGGCCCTCCTCGAGAGCCTGGTTCGCAGGATCAACGCGCGTGCACGCGCGCGGGTCTTCACCCGCATCATCAAGGTCCCAGCCCACAAGGCACACGCGCTAAATGAAGCTGCAGACGCGGCGGCCTCTAGAGCCGCAACAGAGGCCGACGGAGAGAGCGTAGCGCTCACCCACACAAACGGGGACAGCGTCCGCTTCTATGTTCAGGGCAAACAGACAGAGTGGGGGGCAAATGTACGTAAAGCATTGGCACAGACAGCGGCGTCGCAGCACCGCGCTCATCTAACCTCCCTCATCACAGACGAAATTGGAGAGGACTGCCCCCCCAGAGCGAAGAAAGTAGTGTCGCTAACAGACAGGTGGCTACTCCGACCGGACCAAGGGCGGAAGTTCCTCGGACAGGCACTCGCCGGCATGCGACTTGGAGCCAAGAGGCGTCGGGTAATGCAAACCATCGCAGGGGTATTCCCCTGCCGCGCCCTCCTATATAGATGGGGTAAGGCCCCGTCCCCAGTGTGTCTACTTTGCCAGAGCGCCCCCGAGACTGTAGGACACACACAGTGCTGGTGCCCAGGGCTGAAAAACGCCCGCATCGCAGCACACCACGCTATCGCGAAGCTGATCCTGGACACGCTCCAAACACATTCCGCACGCGGCTGGCAGTTCCACCATGAGATAACCATAAGTAGCCTGCGCGCGATCCCAGTACCTATAGACATGCATGACACGTGGCAGCGCATGGTAGACGAGCTAGAGGAGACAGCCGAGGAGCCGACAGGGGACGGCGACCTGCAGGACCTAGGGCGGCTCCGCCCCGATGCGATAGGACTCTCCTGGGGTAAGCGGCAGGTACTCCTACTCGAGCTGACCCGCGCGCAGGACTGGCGGCCGGACTGGGCCATAACGACTGACGCCTTCAAGACACAGCGCTACGCTCGACTACAGCGGCAGATGCAGGGCCTCCTCCCACGGGGATGGACGGTAGAGACGGTTCCCCTCACTGTAGGGATCAGAGGCTCGTATCACGAACCTACGTGGCGCAGGAACCTGGAGCGGGTCGGAATAGACCACAAAACACAGGAACTTTTTTTCCAGGACCTAACTCGACAGGCCCTGGAGGAGCTTGACCGCATGTACGGGGTTCGCAGCGAAGCACTCCGCCAGCAGACCGCAGTGGCAGGCCCGGATGCCCAACGGAACCAAGGATAACAGCGGAGCCGCGGCGCAGCCCGCCTGTGGCGGCGGCCCGCGCTCGGTCACTACCCCCCCCAGCAGTACCGCCCTCAACCGGAGGCGGGAAAAGGGTTGCACTCAGACGGAAGCTGCTGCGGGCGCCATCTCGGACCTGGACGACGGCTTCTTCAGTACCGCCCCCATCCGGAGGCGGGAAAGATTCTGTCCGCGAAGGACGGCTGCTGCTGACGCCACCCCGGACCTGGACGACGACCTCCCTGGCACCGCCCAAAGCAGGAGACGAGTACGACGCGGGACCCGGACGGACGCTGCTCCCAAGGCCATCCCGGACCCGGACGACAGATTCTCTAGTACCGCCCCATACTGGAGGCGGGAGCGAGGCTCCCATCATTCCCCTCCCCCACACCTCTCCCCCATCCCCCCGCACCCTCCCCCCCCTCAGCACTCCCACTCACTCCCTAGCCTTCCCGCCTTTCACTCCACCCCTCTTCCACCTCACTCTCCACCCATACCACGTCGCCATAACCCCCGTGGCCGGAGCTGTACCCCAGGGTTTCCTGGTGACAGGTTTTTCTCCCTGGGGGGCACCGGGGGCTTACATCCACGCTACACACGCAGTTACATCCACGCTGCACATCATTCACGTTCCCTCTACACGCCCCCTACACGCCCCCTCATGACCGGTTGTCCACAGGCTGAGACGGGCACCTCCGTCTATTGTCACAGACGCAGGAGACGCCATCGGTGCCGCCACGATGGGGCGGTCGCACATCCCGCTCAGCCGCCGGCAGCAACCCCACGCTGCCGGATCCTTCCTATCAGCTCGTTGGCTGATAGGACAGGACCAGAGCCCGCTCGGTGTCGCAACCGAGTGGGACGTGGACTGTCCGCCGGACGTAGCCCATTCAAGTTGGGCCTCCTCGTTCCACCTCCCTTCCCTCACCTTCCCCCTCCCCACCTCCTCCGTTCCAACATTCCACTCTCTCCCCTCCCGACTCGCACACACACCCACCATACACGACACACACACACACACATACACACACGTGAGCGCCTCTATGCGAGGCCAAGCTATGCTCGATCCCGGTCCCATGGACAACATCTAGGACTGTAGATCAGACCCCCCCCCAACGAGAGGGAGGGGGCCGGCGCCTTTATGGTGTGGGCGAATACTGCTTGGTCACCCTTCGGGGTAGGCTTTGCGAAATGAATATATATATATATATATTGGATGTAGGAGTGGGAGAAGAGCAGCAGCCGCTCCGAGTAGTCCGGCCGGTACTCGGGCGGGCTGGCC
>JBBAWP010000068.1:0-3051 GCA_040397155.1 Candidatus Limnocylindrus sp. | reverse complement strand
ATCAATGCCGTGTTCCTTGGCCTCGCGCTGCTGATTGCTGGAGGCCTTCTCGCCGTCCTGCCGCTCCTTCCGGAGACGTTCACGCCCTCCGTTGCCCGCATCCGGACTCCGGGCGCATGGCGGCGCATCCTCGGGAACCGCACCATGCGCGTGGCACTCGTCGCAATCTTCGGTCTAGAGGCGGCGGTCGGGTCAATCACTGGCTTCATCAAGGATGGCCTCTTTCAGCGTGCGCTTGAGATGGGGCGTGACACTGAGGGTGCGCTCCGCTACGCAACCAGTGTGAGCGGCGGACTCTTCAGCATCTTCGGTCTTGTCGCCATTGCGATCATGCTGAGTCGATTCGCAGCGCGTGTCGACAAGCGAGGTCCGTTTGGCATTTCGCTGGTTGGACTCGGCGCAATCCTTGTGGCGCTAATGCTGCTCGCGATTAGTCCAAGACTTGAGATCGATCTGGTCGCAATGATCCTCTACGGCGTTGGTTACGGACTTATCTTCCCTGCAGCTGCGGGTGCGGTTGCCATGGCTACAGAGCCCGGAGAGCGCGGCCGCGCGAGCGGCGCGTTCAATCTCTCGTTTGATCTTGGGATCTCAGCGGGTCCCATCCTTGGCGGCACGTTGACCACACTGATCGTTGGGCTGACCCCCTTCTCTGGTGGCCTCCTCCTCGTGGCGGGCGCGCTCCTCCTTCTCCCGATCGTGGGGCGTGAACGCTCCTGATACACTCGCCCCCCTCGGGGCTATAGCTCAGTTGGTAGAGCGCTTGCATGGCATGCAAGAGGTCAAGGGTTCGAATCCCTTTAGCTCCACCAAGCACCTCGCAGCGGAGACTCGCGGGCGGGTACGCTTGAGAAAGAGAGGAGCCCCAACCTGTGGCTGATCTAGACGATCGTTTGGAGCGATACGATCCTCGCGAGATTGAGCCGCGCTGGCAGGCGCACTGGGAGTCGCTCGGCCTCCACACCACAGACCTGACCGAGACTGCCAAACCCCGCTACTACCTGCTCACGATGTGGCCATACCCGTCTGGTGATCTACATATCGGCCACTGGTACATCATGAACCCAACAGACGCGCTGGCCCGCTACAAGCGGATGAAGGGCTTCAATGTCTTCTACCCCGTTGGCTTCGACGCCTTCGGCCTGCCGGCGGAGAACGCCGCCATCAAGCGCAAGATTCATCCGCGTGAGTGGACGGTGGCGAACATGGAGAACATGCGCCGCCAGCTGCGCAGCATGGGCGCCTCATTCGATTGGTCGAAAGAGGTTGTCACCTGTGACCCCTCCTACTTCGGCTGGAACCAGTGGATCTTCCTGAAGTTCTACGAGAAGGGTGTCGCCTACCGAAAGCAGGCACCAGTGGACTGGTGCCCTTCGTGTCAGGTGACGCTGGCGCGCGAACAGGTCGAAGGCGTGGATCGCGTCTGCTGGCGCTGCTCCACCCAAGTCACGAAGCGCGACCTGACGCAGTGGTTCTTCAAGATCACCGACTACGCGGACGAACTCCTCTCCTTCGAGGGGCTCAACTGGCCCGAGCCAATCCGCACGATGCAGACCAACTGGATCGGCAGATCCGAAGGCGCCGAAGTGGACTTCACCGTGGCGAAGGCGGCGCACCACCCTGGCGGCGAGCAGCTGCGCGTCTTCACTACCCGACCGGACACACTGCACGGCGCAACATTCATGGTGCTCGCGCCAGAGCACGAGCTGATCCAGAAGATCACATCGCCCGCGCAGCGCGCCGCCGTAGACGCGTACATTGAGGCGACAAAGCGCAAGTCAGAGATTGATCGACTCTCCACGTCAAAGGAGAAGAGTGGCGTTGCCACTGGTGCGTTCGCAGTGAACCCAGTGAACGGCGAGGAGATTCCGATCTGGATCGCGGACTACGTTCTGGCGGGCTACGGCACGGGGGCAATCATGGCGGTCCCCGCACACGACGAGCGTGACTACGAGTTTGCGCAACAGTTCAAGCTCCCAATCCGCACCGTTGTTGCACCAGCGGAACTTGCTGCTACACCAGACGCAGTGCAACTCCCGTATGTCGACAAAGGCGACGGCGCCGCCGTTGCAGTGAACAGCGGCGAGTGGAGTGGCGCCGCCTGGCCAGCATCGTTTGAACAGGCGGTCGCCTCAGTGCAGCGTGCAGGGGCTGGCGAGCGCACCACCACCTATCGGCTGCGCGACTGGCTGATCAGCCGCCAACGCTACTGGGGGACACCAATCCCGATCATCCACTGCGAGAAGTGCGGCCCTGTAGGCGTGCCCGCAGATCAGCTCCCCGTCACGCTTCCCGACGACGTGGATTTCAAGCAGACTGGCGAGTCGCCACTCAAGAGTGCAACGGCGTGGCTGAATGTCCCCTGCCCGAAGTGCGGTGGGCCAGGCCAGCGTGAGACAGACACCATGGACACCTTCGTTGACTCATCCTGGTACTGGTACCGCTACCTCTCACCACAATTCACCGGCGGCCCCGTTGATAAGAGCCTTGTTGACGCGTGGTGCCCTGTGGATCAGTACACCGGAGGTGCAGAGCACGCCGTGATGCATCTCCTCTACTCGCGCTTCTTCACCAAGGCACTGCGCGACCTTGGGCTGATCAGCGAATCCGAGCCGTTCACGCGCCTCTTCAATCAGGGACAGATCCTCGGCAGCGACGGCGAGCGAATGAGCAAGTCGCGCGGCAACGTGGAAGACCCTGACGCGCTCGTTGCAAAGCACGGCGCAGACGCGGTGCGCCTCTTCCTGATGTTCATGGGACCGTGGGACCAGGGTGGTCCGTGGTCTGGGAGCGGCATCAGCGGCATCGTGCGCTTCCTCGGACGCGTCTGGACGCTTGCGCTCGACCCGCACGGGAAGGAGCCTGGTGATCCGAACGCGGGCACGCTGCCGAACGGTGAGGACGAGGCCGCGGCAGGGCTCAGCATCCGCCGCGCGGCGCACAAGGCGATCGCGGGCGTTGAGGCAGACATTGAGGCCTTCCGCTTCAACACCGCGGTTGCGAAGTTGATGGAGTTTGCCAACGCCCTCTTCCCATATCGCGGCAGCCCTG
>JBBAWP010000067.1:0-3141 GCA_040397155.1 Candidatus Limnocylindrus sp. | reverse complement strand
CGCCATACCCCTGTCCCTGCGGCGACGATCGCCCCCTTACGCCATACGAACAATCTTTTACCGATCAGTTTCAGTCGCTCTTCGGCAGCTTCTGTTAGGGTCTTCGCGCGGGTTAGGACGAGCCATGTTGCGTTCGGGCGCAGACGCCCGCTTATCGCGCGCATAATGTCCGCCGGTAGGCAGAGCGCGTTGATGACCTGTCGCTCCTTAGTGGCGTGGCGCCCCCATCCCATTCCCTCCCTACCACACAGCGCCGCTCGGAAGCACGAGGGTGCGACGAGCGGGCAGCAGCCTATAACTACGTCGGCGCGGAAGGCCCTGTTAATACCTAGCCATAGTTGGTGTGATGGCACTCCGCGCGAGCGCTCCTCGGCTGCCACCTGTGCAATCCAGCCGGGGAGAGCCCGGATCAGGGCCGAGTTGTCGTGTTCCTCCGCGAGCATGCGCCACCTGCCCATGTTAACTGTGCCGACATGGCTGCCGGACGGTCCTCTGGTGATCCTGACGACGCCGTCGCTTGTGCAGAGCCTGTATTCTCCGACTGTGGCGACCCCGCTGTCAAGGTCATCAGGGTCAGTGGTTAGGGATACGTACTCTCTTGACAGCGGCTCGACGGGAGTGAAGGTGTCGTCGGACGACGCTTCCGGTGGTCCCACCGTGTATAGGGACGGTGCCAGCCAGACGACCAGCCGCCGCAGCTTGCCTCGGTCCTGCAGGTTAGCGCCAAGCACTCGCAGTGCTTCTACGGCAAGCTGTCGCCGATTATCTACCGTTTCCATTGGGGGTTCTACCCTCTCTTGCCTGAGAGCGCGGATCCAGCGCTCCGTGGGAGCTGAGCTGCGGACCTGCAGCCAACGGTCATCGGCGAAGAGGCCCGGGAGCCGTTGTGCCGAGGTGGGGCCCTTTAGGGCCTGCAGCACTAGGTGCACCAGCTCTTGGTGAGCCGGTGGTTCCGGGGCCCCTTCGCCTCGATCGAGCGAGTGGAAAAGGGTGGGAACGTCTACTCTCGCTAGCAGCCGCCGGAGGGGTTTGAGCCACCCGGGGTTGCCATTCATCTGCTCGGGTAGGAGCCAGACGGCCTGTGCTGCCGTCCGGTCCAGAAGGAGCTGTCTCGGGAAGTGGACCCCGCGACCTCTCAGTCGCGCCCGGATAGTGGCCCAGTGCCTCTCTACGCATGCAAGCTCATCGCTTCCGGCGGGCTGACCTGATCTGAAGCTGTCATGAGGGGGATAGACGACCTGTGCAGGTAGGTCGGTCGGGTCCGGGTCCGACGTCGCCGGCTGGGCCGGGGAGGGAGAGGGTCCGCTTTCCGATTGTGCAGGGTCCTCCTGCCCCGTTAGACCCGTGCGCGCAGGCGCACCGTCCTGTGCTACTCTAGTGCGGATGTGCTCTAGCAGCGCGTACCAGCTAACCTCCCGTGCTGCTTTTGATGTGAGACAGTCCGGGAGGATGATGTCTACCTCGAGTTGCCCGCAGGCCCGGAGAAGCCTAGCGACAGGACATCGTCGCGGTTTCCTCTCTGTCGCTAGGACTCTGGTGAGCTCTCGCGCATTTGAGCAGCCGCAGCTCGTGCACAGCTGCCTGTAGCTGCGGATGGTGGATTCCCTGAGCTCGTCCGGCAATGCGACTAGTTGTTTGATATGAATAGCTAGTGCCTGGACTAGGACAACGCGCGGGTGGTCTACCGGGGTGCCGCCGGAATCTGGGGGTAGGCGGAACTGGGCGGAAGGGAAGCTGCGCTGCAGCTTCCAAGCCGCCCGTTCAACCTGCATCCAGGTTTTGAATAGCTGATCTAAATCGGCATCCGTCCATGGGACGAGAGCTGCGGAGTAACGGAAGCGCGAGGCTGCTACCATACGCATGGAGGGTACCGCGAACGAGAGTGGGATTTGGTGATCGGCCAGTGACCTGATGAGCTCCTTTGTGGAGTCGAAGACGTGGCGAACCTCGTCCTTTGTACCTGGTCCCAATACTCCCTTCCCCCCGGCGAGTGTTGTGCGCACCCCGAGGTACCTGAAGCTCTCTTGAGCCGGGAGGCAGACCAGCGCCTCGCCGTTGTACCGTATGCCGTCCGTTGAGAGCTCCTTGCGGGTCTTGAAGTCGTACGCTGAGATCACCGATTTCTTCATCTTGATACGCATCCCCGACCATTGACAGAAGCTTGAGACTACCTGCAATAGTCGCTGCATCCCGGCTGCACTACCAGTCGTTAGCGTCAGATCATCTGCAAAGCCCCGGCCATTCGGCCGGAGCCCTGTGATTGTGTTGACCCCCACTCCTGATTGGCGGAGACCAATCAGGAGCGCGTTGAATACTAGGTTGAAGAGCAGGGGACTGATGATGTCCCCTTGCTTTGTCCCTCGGCGTAGATATACCGGGGCCGACCGGCCATAGGGCAGGTCGGCCTCGTAGTATGCGCAATGATATAGTGCTCTCAGGAGGTCTACGTCTGGTACTTGCAGCTCTTCCAGCCAGCGGAAGAGTGCTTCATGGTCTACCGAGTTGAAGGCGTTCTCGAAATCTAGATACGCTACGTAGAGCGGGGCTCCCTTACGCGCGGCTTCCTCGATGCTCCAGTGTAGCGACTGGACCTGACGTTGTGTGCAGCGCAGACGCCGGAATCCCTCCTGGGAGGGGTCCAGCAGCCCGTGCTGCTCACACAGCCTGTATAACCTGTCATTTATGATCGCTGACAGCACCTTATAGGTGCAGTTGAGAAGGCATACGGGTCTGTAGCTGCCGGGATCCATCGGATCTCCCGTTGGTTTGGGTAGGAGACGTACCAGTCCTCCCAGCCAGTCTTCTGGGGGTGACCATCCGTCGACCAAGATTTTGTTGACACACTCCAGGAGCGCGGTCTTCAAGGCCTCTGGTGCTGTGGTTAGCAGCTCATATGGTACCTCATCCGGGCCGGGCGCCCCCCCTTTGCGCAGCTTCGCCACCTGCCAGTTGAAGTCCTCGCGCGTGATGGGGCCCCGCAGGGTGGCCCCGGCAGGGATCTTTGCGATCCCCGCGGTGAGGAGCGGGACCGCTTCGTACTCGCTTCTGTCGACGGATGGGGTGGTTGTGCGCGAGCACGCCGCGCACCACCACGTGCCTTTGCCTTTGAGGCCGGGTACCATGCAGAGATCCTGCGAGGCG
>JBBAWP010000066.1:0-3163 GCA_040397155.1 Candidatus Limnocylindrus sp. | reverse complement strand
GGCGTGTAGACGAAATGAGGGAAAATCGAGGGGCTTTGAGGGGTGTTGAGAAGGCTTTGCCGTTTGGGCAGTCTAAGCCACCCACCACCACTTCTCACAGGCACTTTGCCATGAGGCGTGTGAGGACCTGTGAGGCACTCCCTGGATTCAGAAATGTGCTGCCGTTTCAACAAATACGCTGCTACTCTCTTGACTTATACCTCTCTCTACTCTATACTATGTGAGTTCAGGAAAGGAACAATATGACCACTACCATGACTCCCAATAGCACCAGTATCGATTTCGCCGCCTTTGAATCCGCCATCAATGGAGGCGTGCGTGTGACTCTGAAGGATCTTGCCGTTCAGTACGGCATGAAGACCGATGATGTCCGACGATCTCTGGTTGCGTATTACGGCGCTCGCGTGACTTTCATGCGTGGGCGCACTGGCGGCATCCGCCTGGCGTAAGTGCCTACTTTGCGGTGCTACAGGGGATGACAATACCAAATCATCCCGCCCACGCTAGACGATGGGAAAGCGGCAGCATATGCCGCCGGCGCACTCTCTAACCTTGGCTCTAGAAGATCAAGTGCCGACATATCTTTCAGGGGCTGCCTCCAAGGGGCAGCCCCTGTTTCATTTGGTGGAGTGTATTTGAGACTGTCAAGACGGCATCGATATTCTGAATGACTATCACGGTTTGATTGGGCAGTGTTGCCGTTTGATGTAAAAAGACAACGGCACGGGGAAAGTACGTCCGATAACCGTGTTACTATCACGGGGGGAAATCCCTAGAAATGCCGTAAGTCCTTGTGCCGACTGGGGTTATGCCGGCTTGACACGGGGGAGGGGGGTCTGTAGAATGATCCCCATGATGATGACCCTTGAAACCATTCTTATTTCCGCGCCCCGCGAGGGCGTTCGCCCCGTTCTGATCGCTGGTGCTGACCGCATCCTGATCGACACCCGCGCCATTGCTGACCGCGTCCTGATCGACACCCGCGCCAACGCCGTCCGCAACATGGAGCACGCCGTGCGCTTGCAAGGTGCTGGCTCGTATGTGTGGGCGTGGCTCGAATGCAGCGGCGCGATCATTCGCGGTGGCAAGACCTACGAGATTTGGTATGTCACCCGCACCGGCGGTACGCGTACCGTGATCGCGGAGTATGTGCTGGAACCCGACACCGACATGGATGACTTCATGATCGTGGTTCGCAATGCCATCTCCCAGTACATCGACGGCGCCAAGGCGTGGCGTGGCCACAACCGCTGGCTCAATAGCGTCTGATCGTCTCTTTCATCGTTCTTCCAGTTCTCTCACACAGGATCTCTCACACTCATGCTTTCTCGTCTCTCTTCGGTGTTTCCCCGTATCTCCCCCACTCGCTCGTACCGTGACCGTATTTACGGCATGGTGGATGTGTATGTTCTCACTCACTCCATGTGGCGCCGTGTCTTCCGCGACAGTACTGCCGGAGCGCAAGCGCAGTATGTTCCCAACAATGCGGCAACTTGCGACCCGAACCAATACGGCATCAAGCTCGTCGGCAACGACCCGCAAGATGCGTATGCTGCGTGGTGGCGTCAGCGTCAGGCGTACAAGGCCCGCGTGGCACCGCCTGTGCGCCGTATGGTGCGCTTCGAGCTCCTCGGAGCGCGTATCGGCACTCACCGCCGTCGCCTTGAAGTCGTGTGGGGATACCAGACCTGCGTGGCCGTTGTGATGTCCGACCGTCAGCGCGACTGCATGGGTTCGTCGTGGATGGTGGAAACCATGATGGCCTACTACGGCGATGCCAAGCAGGCCAAGGCGTTCGCTTTGCACAAGGGCGCCAAGCACATTCCGACGCCCTCGGATCTGCTGAACATGGACGGCCACAAGATTCGCCTCACTGCCAGGCACCTCGGTCGCATGATCGAAGACCTGGAGCGTAACGCCACGGCGACTTCGTGGACCGGCGTCGAACGCCAGGAATGGTGCAATACCCTGCGCCATCTCGATCTTCGTGGTTCGCCACTAGATAACTCGATTACCCGCGAAGCCATCACTTTGATGGAAGAGGGAGAGCTCAAGCCCATTCCCAAGGGCGCCACGATGCCCAAGTACAAGCGTATTCGTGGTGGTGGCGATCTCCACTACGGCAACATCGGGTGGTGGCGCTTCGGCAACGAATGGCGAACGGTGTGTATCGACTTCGGTTGGCACTATGTCTGCAACCATGTTCGCGTCCGTTGTGGCGCACGCCGCGTGACCGAGCAGTACAACGATTGCGTCTGATTCTCAAACTTCACTAGGAAACTCAACACTCATGGAACTTCTCTCTATTCTCGCTCTCTTCATGTGGCTTTTCATCATCTGCGCCTGGGGCGCTTTGTTCGTGATGACGGTCTCTCTCTTCCTCTCTCTGATCAAGGACTAACTATGACCAAGACCTGCGACACCTGCGGCATTGACATTCCCAAGGGCCGGCTCGATGCCCTTCCCTCCACTACGACCTGCGTGAAGTGTTCGCGCGTTCGTACCCCCATCGGCTTCATGGACTGGTATCACAAGACCGCCCCCGAGATCGTAATGGTTTCGGCAGCGGACACCGAGAACCTGCGCCGTGCCGAACGCTGCAACCGGAGGGCTCGCTAATGGCAACGCTGCCCAAACCGATCAACGACATCTGGCTCATGCTGGCCATCCTGCGCCGCATCAATCGCCACTTCGGCAAGCCCGAGCGCAATGCACGGCCACGAGACACCGAAGCCCAGGCATGGGACGAATGGACGCAATCCCTTGAATCCCAAGGCGTTTCAGTCATTCCAATCGACTGGGAAACGATGAAGAACCTCATCGAAGGCCTCGATGCCCCGGAACCCCACCAATCCAAGGTGAATCTGTGCAAGTGTTCCAAGTGTGGTGGTGCATTCGGCAAGGCCTACGCCAAGCATGATGCAAAGGGTAATACCCTCTGTCGTCGCTGTGCCGAAACGCCTACGATTCGCAACGATTCAGACGATACGCCACAAGGCGCAGACTGAGCTCGAGCTCGGTGTCATCATCGACCCCCGTACCATGTGAGAGTGGTGCGGGGGTTGTTTCGTTTGTGCAGGGATTCGTAGGGGCAATGTGATGCCCATGCAGACGTCACACCACAGTGATATTAGAAAATGGGGTCCCACCCTTACAGAGTGCT
>JBBAWP010000065.1:0-3276 GCA_040397155.1 Candidatus Limnocylindrus sp. | reverse complement strand
ACGCGTTCGTATCCGGCGAGTAGGGGTTGGTTGCGGGGGATGGATTCGAACCACCGACCTTCGGGTTATGAGCCCGACGAGCTGCCACTGCTCCACCCCGCTTGCGGAGTATCGGCAGTTGCGGGTCTTGCGTCAAATGCCTCGTTCGTTGTGCGCGTGCCGACGGAGGAACTCGCCGATCGGGAGTCGCGATCCGAAGCCCTCACCGAGTCCGTGCGCGTACCCGACCGCCTCTCCGTCTGACTCTTCCCAGCAGAGGTGGAAGGGTCGACCGAAGGCGGTCGCTGGAAAGTCAACAAGGCCGCGATCGATGTCGCGCAGCTCAACGCCACGCGCCGCGACTCGATCAACGCTCGCCTGCATCTGATCCACGAGCGCGCGGATGCGGGCCTCGATTAGCGAACTGGTGAGGAAGGCGTCCTGAGTCGCCTGGTCGGCGCCGGCCGCCTGGAGGTCGCTCTGGTCGGAGCCGCCAGGGCGAGCGCCGGCACGTTCGAGTCGTCGAAGGACGAGCAGCTGCTGCTTCAGCGTCTCCAGGGATGCGCGCTGTTCGCGCAGCAGCACGATCAGGGGGCGCAGTTCAACCAGCGCCTGCGTTGCGGCCTCGAGCGACCATTCGCGCCTCATGGGTACGATTCTCCCACGAAGTCAACCCAGCCACCAGCGCGCCGTGCGAGAATCTGGGCGGGCCGGTAGCTCAGCGGTAGAGCAGGGGTCTTTTAAACCCTTGGTCGCGGGTTCGATCCCCGCCCGGCTCACCAAGAGGGAGCGTGAACTTACGCGCGGGTTCGCAGGCGCTCAACCCCGTAGTAGATCAGCGCCACCACGTAACCGCCAACGATCACCCCACCCATCAGTGAGAGCACCGACACGTACCCGTACTTGATGACGTTGAAGAATGGGTACGGATAGACCGAAGCCATGGCGCCATGAATCAACGTGTATGCAAGGTATGCGATCGGGATGATGAAGACGGCGAAGGTGTCTCTGAATTTGAATTGACCGCGCGGCCCCGCAACGAACCAGACCAGAATTGTGGCCATAGGTGTGATGTAGTGCTGCAGAAGGTTTGAGACCGCGTACCAGCTCTGCGGGTTTGATGTTCCCGCGAGAAGCAGGTGGTAGAGCACCATCGTCATCGTGATCATCAGCAAGCCTGTGTTGCGCAGACGACCAAAGATCCGTCCCGTTCGTTCTGGGTTCAGGGTGAGAGCGGTCAACGTGAGCGCCACCACAATGTTGGACCAGGTCGTGAAGTAGCCGTGGGAGTCAAAGACTCGTCCAACTGCACCTGCGAGACCTTCAGCGCTTCCGCCGAACATGTTGCTGCTCGGGTCGTACGCCTCGGTGCGCGGCACCAGTTCAAAGATGTTGGTGACCTGGGCAATTCCGTATCCGGCCCACGCCAGTAGCGCGTTGATGCCGAAGAGTAGTTTCGCCCTGCCGCTCATACGCGGGATCTTACTTCTTTACGAGCCTCTTACGCAGCCATGCTCCAAAACGCTCGCGTTGCGCATAGGCAACCGCCATCGCGCAGAGCAAGACGAAGTTGAGCGTCCACGCGCCTGCAGATGAGAGGAAGCCGAGCTGTTCGCCAATCTCGCCTGGGATGGCGAGTCCTGGGATCGTGAGGCCGAAGAGTCCTGCGCGGAAGACTGGTGCCTTCGGCGACGTAAGCGCGCTCACAGACGTTGCTGCAGGTGCACCGCTTGCATCGTCTCCGCCGATCAAGAGCGCATGGGTGCCGATGACGGCGCCGCTCGCGTTGGTGCGAAGCTGATCGGCAGGTAGGTCGACCTCGGGGACGTTCTTCCACGTGGTGATGCCCGTGGCAGCGGTCGGTGCTGTCCAGTACACACTCCCGACGACGGCTCCATCTTGTACACCGCCTGCGACATAGAGTGTGCCGTTCGCGCTCCACAGCGCGGCGCCTTCGCGAGGCGATGGAAGATTGGCGTCGCCTGAGGTGGCGGTCCACTTGTAGATGCTGCCGATCGGTGCGTCGCCCTGCTCGTCAACGGCATCCGTTGATGAGGTCCCGCCACTATGCCCGCCACCGCCAGCCGTCTTCTCGACTGCAATGTATCCGTGGAGTGAGACGCCGGTGTAGCCGTTCGCGTCGCGCCCGCCCCAGATCCAGACTGAGTCGCCCACGAGCGCGGCGGCGGCGTTTGCCCGCGGCTCAGGGAGTGGTGCCATCTCTTCCCACGGTCCGAGGCTTCCGCTCGACTGGAGCGTCGCCTTCCATACGGTGGTCTGTGGTTCGTAAAACTCATTCGCACCACCAAAGACGATCAGGCCATCGCTCACAGTAATCACGGTGGCACCGTTACGCGGCGCTGGCAGTTCGAGTGCGTCGGCGAGCATCCACGCATCAATGGTTCCCGTCGCGGGATCAGGCGCGCCCGTGTAGACGGTGGCGGTTGCGCTCTCCGTGTCTGACGTACCGCCAATGACGTAGGCGGTGCCGGCGAGATACGCGGTTGCACTCAGCGCACGTGGCGCTGGGAGCGGTGCTACTGCGGCCCAGGTGGAGAGCCCGCCAGCGCCGATCTCTGCCGCTGAAACGCCTGGCGTGTTGGCGTACTCATCAAGCGCGCCGCTCACGCGGCCGCCAACGTAATAGAGATGCGAGCCAACCTGGAGGAGGCTCCCGCCTTCACCAGCACCTGGAAGTGCAACAGGCGAGCCGCTCTCCCACGGGATGAGGGCGCCCGCGGGTGCAGGGCACGGAAGGTCCTTATTCTCGCCCGGGCAGATGTTGACGAGTGAGAGCCCGTTGAGGCCGATCTCCACCGTTGGCGAAGCGACGATGTAATAGGCGCGATCTGGAATGTAGCCGAGCATGAGAATGATCAGCAGTGTCCAGAGAACGGCGCGGAACGACGCCCAGCCCCAACCGGCTGCATCGAAAAGTCCGAAGAAGGCGCGACGCGGCGCCGGAGCCGGCGCGAGCTGCTGCTGGCCGAGGGGTGCTGGCAGACTGCTCACTTCACCACCAGGTCGCCAACCATGTTCGGGTGCACCGTGCAGATGAACGAGTAGGTGCCTGCAGCAAGGGAAGGCACGCTATAGGTTTGCGTGGCAATCCCAGGGAAGATGGCACCCTGCCAGAGTTCCTTCCCGACTGCGCTCGCACTCCCTTCATGGATCGCAACGTTGTGCGGGATTCCCGCATCCTGATTGTCAAAGACAAGCTTAAAGGTCTTGTTCGCCTCAACTTCAAGCAGCGTGAGGTCAAACTTCACACCAACCGAAACGATTGTGTACGTGCCG
>JBBAWP010000064.1:0-3352 GCA_040397155.1 Candidatus Limnocylindrus sp. | reverse complement strand
GAGGATCCTGCGGGGCGAGGAAACCATCAGCGTGTGATCTCGAAGCGCTCCTGCCAGATATACTTCGCCTGCTTGTGCTTCTCGGTCTGCAGGTGCCTCACCCTGTTCTTCTTGTTATAGATCGACCCGCAGACCTCGCACTGCGTCCTGTAGCGTATCCTCGGCACCTTCGCCTCCTTAAGGGGGCTTTTCTGCTCGGCCTCTCCCATATATTCTATGACATGACAAAATTTTCTAGCCCATCTATAATAGAGCATGTCTTTGACCTTCAACAAGATAGGCAGACCCGTCGCCAAGATCAAGGGCGGCAAATACGACAACAGGATCATCTCCATCAACCCCGACCTCAACGACCACGACGCCACGGAGTTCAAGCACCTGAAGATCGCCAACGAGAGCAAGTTCCAGCACATCCCCGACACCACCAAGGAGCGAGAGATCATCTACATCACGGGGCCGAGCGGCAGCGGCAAGAGCACCTACACCCGCATGTTCCTGGAGGAGTACAAGAAGAAGTACAAGGACCGGGAGATCTACATGTTCAGCTCGCTCAAGGAGGACCCCTCGCTGGACAAGATCAAGCCCAAGCGCTTCAAGCTCGACGACACCCTGTGGAAGGACCCCATCGACCCCGAGGAGCTCCAGGACAGCGTCTGCATCTTCGACGACATCGATGTGATCTCCGACCGCAAGATCAAGGAGGCGGTCTATAACATCCTCAACAACATCCTGGAGATCGGTCGGCACTTCAACATCACCTGCATCATCACCAACCACCTGCCCACCAACGGGAGGGACACGAGGCGGATCCTCAACGAGGCCCATGCGTATGTCTACTTCCCACACAGCGCGGGGGGGAAGATTAAATACCTGCTCCAGGAGTATCTCGACATCGACAAGAAGATGATCAAATACTTCAAGAACGCCCACTCCCGATGGTGCTGCATCTTCAAGAACTTCCCCCAGGCTTACATGCTCGAGCAGGAGATCGGGATGATGCACCAGGCGAACGACGACAGCGACAGCGATGCCCCCCTAAAGGCTCCAGCCAAGGGTAAAGAAGCCGTCGTCGATCAGCCGAAAGAGCACCAGCCCGAGCGGAAGACCAAGCGTAAGCCCCAGGGATAGGCTCACGACGCGAGTGGCTACTTGTAAGAAGAACTCCTTCAGATGCATATACTGCTATATACATCTGAATAAGTAATTTAATCCTCGCCGTCCAGGGTATCTTGCAGGTTGAGCAGGTCGTGGAAGTGCTTCTTGAACTTCGCATATTCCTTCTTGCTCCCCGAGTTCAGCATGTCCAGCATGCGGTCCCTGGTGTAGGCGGTGATGATATTGTTGCCCTGAATCTTGTTGAGGGCGTCGATATAGAACTGCTTGCTCGAGAGATTCACGGCGGTGGGGAGGGTGGTAGTCTTATCTTCCTTGGGCATCTATACTCTAGCACCACAAAATCTTATATATTTTTCTCCCGTATCCTTATAATGGACAGTGATGAGGATTTGACCTTTGACGAGCTGGCGAAGAAGAAGGGATTCAAGAAGAAGGAGGAAAAGCCCGCCCCAGAGGCGAAGGGCAAGAGAGAGACCATCGCCGAGCTCTACTACGACGAGGACTCCGGCTACCAGAGCAAGGCGAGGACCTACCAGATGGCTCACGCGAGGGACGCCAGGATCACGAGGAAGGATGTGGAGGACTGGTTCCGCGAGAACGGCGTGGCGCAGAAGCCCCGCTCCTTCAAGAACAGCTATGTGGCGAAGTATCCGAGGCAGGAGTATCAGATGGATCTCTTCCAGATGAACAAGAACAGCGGGATCAAGGACTGGAGCAAGATCTGCATGATCATGGTGGACATCTTCACCAAATACACCACCATCACCCCCGTGGAGGGGAAGGACGCCCACGAGCTCCAGACGGCGATCAAGAGGCTCTTCAAGAAGATGGGTGGGGATCCGGGGATGCTCTACACGGACCAGGAGCCCGCCCTCAAGAAGAAGCAGGTCACCAAATACCTGGACGACGAGGAAGTGCACCTGATCATGACGATGACGCACGCGGCGGTGGCCGAGAGGCAGATCAGGACCTTCAAGCGGATGATCGCCGACCGCATGCGGGAGCGCCCCGAGGGAGAGCGCTACTACCACAACCAGGAGTTCCTGGACAGCCTCACGGCTATCTACAACAGGACGAAGCACACCACCACGGGCAAGACCCCGATAGACGCCAGGAAGCGGGAGAACCAGAAGGAGGTGAGGACGAAGCTGGAGCTCGCTCGGCGCCCCGTGCGCCACTACCCCCGCCTCGAGGTGGGCGACACGGTGCGGACGCTCGTCAAGAAGGAGCCCTTCTCCAAGGAGTCCGACCCTAACTGGAGCAAGAAGCTCTACAAGATCGACAAGATAGAGGGGGAGAGGATCTTCGACATGACGGGACAGGCCTTCTACAAGCTGAGCCCTCCAGGCAACAAGCCCGAATACCTCCAGCACGAGCTGCTGCTGGTGAGGAAGGGCTCAGCAGCAGGAGAGCCCGGGGCGGCGAGTAGCGGCTAGGTGGGACAGCACCCTTCCGACCTCCTCCTCCGCCAGCTCCTCCAGGTCGTCCAGGATCTCCCTGGTGCTCTTTCTCTGCGGCTGCTGCGGCCGCCCGACGCAGCAGTAGTAGATGCAGTCGTATAAGCCACGGGCGATGAGACTGAGCATTTATATCTTAGAGTTCAAAAATTAATTCGGGGGAATCATCAGATTAAATTCTGCATCCACTAATGTTCCGGTAACGGTGGAAAATCTCACCGTGAAGCCCGTAGAAGAGGTTACACCGCCGTAGCCATAGACGATAGGGTTGCCGCTCGATAATCTTGGTGTGAACATGATCATGTAAGACCCGCCGCTCGGGTGAGCAGGGAAGGTGATATCGAAGGAGCCCACGGCGTATCCAGGTGTGCGCGCTACGCTGAAGTTGTTCAATCCTATCTGCTTAATCACCGTCATTGAGCTAAACTGGAACCAACCGCCCACCCATGGTTGCGTCGAGAGGGTATAGTTCTGACTTCCGATTGTCATTTTAGGTGTCCCTGTAAATGTCGGCGATGCTAACGGCGCGTAGGAGGACATAGCTGCTATGGTCTGATATGTAGAAGCCGCACCCGTAGCGGTGAGGTAGTCGGCCATATCCGCGATGGGCCCTGTGTCGCCTCTCAAACCCTGCGGCCCTGGCACCGTAGATGCCGGGCCGGTATCGCCTCTTTCGCCCTGCGGTCCTGTAGACGCGGGGCCCGTCGGTCCTGTAGACGCAGGGCCAGTATGGCCGCGCGGGCCCTCTCGTTGGTAGGCGCCGCTCGGGCCGTAGAGCG
>JBBAWP010000063.1:0-3471 GCA_040397155.1 Candidatus Limnocylindrus sp. | reverse complement strand
ATTGGTGGTGGTGGGATCGGCTCACCAGCAGATGCGCTCGACGCCTTCGCCGCAGGTGCGGCGGCGGTCAGCCTGGGGAGTGCGCTGTGGGCGGATCCTGGCCTGCCGCGCGCGGTGCTTGAGTCGGCGCGTCGTGCCGCCGCTGCACGTGGGCTTTCGAGCATCTCGGATCTTGCTGGACTCGCACTCAGCGGCGCGAACGAGCGCGGCAGCGAGTAGGCTGCCAACCATGAGCGAGCCACTCCTCCCACTTCGCGAACCGTTGAAGCCACCCTCCGACTATCCGCAAGCACGCGTTGCCTCACACGATGAGGCGCTGAGCGCCCGACGTGTTGAAGGACTCCTCCTTGCGACAGGTGCACTGCAGCGTGGGCACTTCCTCCTTAAGAGTGGCCGGCATGGAGATCGTTACCTTGAGAAGTGGGCGCTGCTGCAGCATCCCGATGCCGCTGCGGAAGTGTGTGCGCTACTCGCCGAGCGGGCGCTCGTCGTAGCGCAGGCCGCCGCCGTTGAGATTGACCTGGTGGCTGGGCCAACCACGGGTGGAGTGCTCCTTGCGTATGAGGTCGGTCGACTCCTTGGCGTGCGCGGCATCTTTGCAGAAGAGGTCGCTGGTGACGCGGGCGCAGTGCGACGAGAGTTTCGTCGCGGATTTCAGATCCCACCGCGTGCGCGAGTCCTGATGGTTGATGACATTCTGACCACTGGCGGATCGCTCCAGGCGCTCCTCCCGCCACTTCTCGCCGCTGGCGCACACCCGATCGCCGCGGCAGTGGTGGCAAGCCGTTCACCAGATCTGCGAAGCATTGAGATCCCAGGTCGCGAGAGCATCCCGCTGATCGCAGCGCTCACCCTTGACCTTCCAACGTATGAGGCGAGCGAGTGTCCACTCTGCGCTGCGGGTGAGCCGATCGGTGCGCCGGGGAGTAGCGGCCGCTAGTCGGCGTCTATCTCCAAGATTGCGGCGTCAAGCTCCGCATCACCAATCACTCCTTCGAATGAGTGGATGATCACACCGTTTGAATCCACGGTGTAAATCCAGGGCTCCACAGGGAGCCGCCACGCCGTGGCAACATCACTCGGCTGAAGTCGTCCGCTTACGTCCAAGGTGGGGATGACGCGGCTTCCGTTCCACTCCATCAGATATGGCTCGACGTGAAGGATCAGCGCACCTGGGTGCCGCGCCGCAGCCTTCTTCACCACAGAGATCGTTGGGCCACACGCCTGCGAGACACAGAAGGCGGGTGAGGCGAAGACAATGACGAACGGTGTTCCCGCAGCGATCAGATCTGCCGCTGAGTACTTGTAGAGCCGCGGAAGCGGATCAGGATCAGTGCTGATCCCTGCTAGGCCATGCTCACTCGTCTTCTGGATCGGCGTTGCGATCGTCGGCGCGGATGCGCCTGGGCGAAGGGCGGTTCCGACGCTAGCGATCCGCGTCGTGAATCGGATGGAGAGGGGAGTGCCGTCTGCATCTGCGCCAATAATCGAGAGCCCAATCTCCTGCGCCCCTGAAGGAAAGTTCGCAGCGCCAATGAAGAAGCCGCGCACTTCGTCAATGGACCATACGAATGGGAGTTCAGCGGCGGGTGCGAGCGGCACGCAGCCGTCTCTGGTGATGTCAAATGCTTGCACCTTGAGTGACCACGCGGGTCCGCCGAGCGGGAAGCCTTCCGCATCGACGAGTCCGAGAAGGAGTCGATTCTCTCCCGCGGCGAGGTCGCTGTTTGCGAGAAGCGGGATCGGCCCGGAGCTCACCGTCTTTCCTGCGAGCGGCCATTCACCAACGCATCCGCTGCGCGTCAGTTCAGCTGTTGAGGGAGACGGCGTGCTGGACGCTCCCGCACATCCGGAGAGGAGCGCGATGAGGAGGAGTGCGTGTAGAAGTCTCACCACTTCACTCTACCGCAGGCTTTTGAGATGCCGCGTATCATTGAGGAATGCAGGGCTTCCGACGCTCGCTCGCCACGCTCCTCGGCGCAACGATCGGACTCGTCGTGATTGGGGTGATTGTCCGCGCCACCGACTCCGGCATGGGCTGCCCAGATTGGCCCCTCTGCTACGGGGAGATCATCCCTCCACTTGATGACTACAAGGCGTGGCTGGAGTGGATCCATCGCGCTGCTGCAGCGTTTATTGGTCTGATCACACTGATCGTGGTTGCGCTGGCCCTCCGCTCCTTGAAGGGGAGGCGTTCGCTTCAGGGTGCGTCACTCGCACTGCTCGTTCTCGTCATCTTTCAAGCGTGGCTCGGTCGGCAGACCGTCCTTGAGTTCAACTCGGGCCAGTCAGTGACAGCACACCTCGCTACCGCGATGGCGTTTGTTGGGCTGCAAGTCTGGGTCCTCGCCCGCAGTGGTTACCCCGAGCGCCTGAACGGGATCCTGGAGGCACGGGGTGCCGTCATTGCACCCATCATCGCCGCAGGCTCAATCTATGCGCTGCTGATGTTCGGCTCGAACGTCACAGGTACGGACACGGGACTCCTCTACCCCGACTGGCCACTGATGGGGGGCACCGTCTTCCCTCCGGTTACGGAGCTCTCCACGCCACACATTGTCCACCGCTATGCAACGGGGATCGTCGGTCTGATCTTGATTTCGGCGCTCTGGATCGTACGCCGCGAGCCGGGGAGCCCGCGTCTGACTGCACGCCTCCTCACCGCAGCGATCGGACTCTTCCTCGTTCAGTGTCTGATCGGCGCGCTGCAAATTTTCACCAAGCTCGCCCCATGGACGCAGACGCTGCACGTGGCAATCGCCACGTTCATCTGGATCCTGGTCGTTGGTGCAGCGGCGATCGCGCTCCTAGAGGCGCGCCGTGCGAACACCGGGTCTGGGGATCGTGAAGGGCGAGCCACGCGGGGTGGCACAACGCGGAGCACGCTGAGCGCATACATCGCGCTGACGAAGCCGCGCATCGTTGAGTTGCTACTGATCACCACCGTCCCTGCAATGTTCCTTGCGGCGCAAGGGGTGCCTCCGCTCACTCTGGTTCTCTGCACGCTGATCGGCGGAACGCTGAGTGCCGCGAGCGCCAATGTCTTCAACTGCATTGTGGACGCAGATATCGATCAGCAGATGACGCGAACGGCGGGACGTCCGCTCGTTACGGGCGAGATCAGCACGGGTGCTGCGCTGCTCTTTGCATCCGTCCTCGGTGCAGCGAGCTTTCTCTTCCTTGCAGCAACGACCACACTGATGGCTGCGTTCATCTCGCTCCTGGCAATTGGGTTCTATGTGCTTATCTACACACTGATCTTGAAGCGCTCAACACCACAAAACATTGTCATTGGCGGTGCTGCGGGTGCACTTCCGCCTGTGATCGGATGGGCGGCGGTGACTGGTGAGGTTTCACTCGCGCCAATCCTTCTCTTTGCGCTCGTCTTCTACTGGACGCCACCGCACTTCTGGGCGCTCGCGCTCCGAATCGGTCCTGACTATGCCGCAGCGGGGGTGCCGATGCTCCCCG
>JBBAWP010000062.1:0-3671 GCA_040397155.1 Candidatus Limnocylindrus sp. | reverse complement strand
TCTTGGTTCTCGGCGGAGATGGATCTTCGAGTCAGGCGCTGAACGGCATCTATGCGGCGGGCGGCACTGAGGCGCTCGGTCGCGTTGCGCTCGGGTTGCTGCCGGCGGGGACCGGTCGCGATTACGCGCGATCTGCTGGTATCTCGCGCGATCCTGTTGCGGCTGCGCGCGTGTTGGCGCGCGGTGCCGCGGTGCGTCGTGTCGATGTTGGCGTGGTTCATTTGGCTGGCGGAGTTGATCGACTCTTCTTGAACGTTGCGTCATTTGGTATCAGCGCGCAGATCGCGCATGCGCTGGAGGAGTATCCGCAACTGAAGCGCCGTGCAGGGGCCGTGGCATTCGGACTCGCTACCGTGCGCGCCGGCCTGCACTATGCGCCAGATGAGATGGAGCTGCGCGTGGATCTCGCCGCGGCGCAGCGCGGACCAACGGCGGCGGTTGCCATTGCCAACGGTGGTTGGTTCGGCGGCGGGATGCACGTTGCCCCTACCGCGCGCCTTGATGACGGGCTGTTTGAGGTGGTGCGATTCGGCAACCTTGCCCGACGCGACTTTGTGATCAGCCTGCCGCGTCTCTATAGAGGGACGCACTATTCACACCCGGACGTGACGCATGCGCGCGGCGCTGCGGTCGAGGCGGCGCCCCTTGGCGGCCCTGATGCACGCGAGATCGAAATTGAGGCCGACGGCGAGCTGGTCGGCGCCCTCCCCGCACGCTTCTCCGTGCTCCCTGCGGCACTCTCGCTCCTCGCCTAACCCCGCCAGGGCGGCGCCCCCCGAACCTTGCGGCGGGGGCTACCCAAAGCCTGATTCATGATGGATACTCCCTATCCAACCAGGCGTAGCCTGGGCTACCCGCGAGGGGGACGAGATGGACGCAACGGAGATCCTGAAGAGCAACGCCGCTGCCGCTGCAGCCGCTGATGCCGCATGGGTGAATCCGCGCGATCCCGCCAAGGCGGTCGGCCCTGATGGTCTTCCACTTCGCAGCCGCCGCGCCCCAAAGTGGGCGGACGTGCCGAACGAGCAGTGGGATGACTGGCGCTGGCAGCTCTCGAATCGCGTCAACACCCTTGAAGAGATTGGCGAAATCCTTGAACTGACAGATGACGAGCGCGAAGGACTCTCCGCAGACGGAAAGTTCCGCGTGGACATCACGCCGTACTTCATCAGCCTCATTGATCCAAAGGATCCGAATGATCCGATCCGCCGCCAGGTGATCCCAGTCGGCTCTGAGCAGCAGGCGTTCACGGCGATGATGGAAGACTCGCTCGGCGAAGATCGACACTCGCCAGTACCGGGACTTGTGCATCGCTACCCGGATCGCGTGCTGATGCTCGTTACCACGCAGTGCGCCTCGTACTGCCGCTACTGCACGCGTTCGCGCATCGTTGGTGATCCAACGCAGAACTTCAACTCCAAGGATCACGAAGCGCAGCTCGACTATCTGCGCCGCACGCCACAGGTGCGCGACGTACTGATCAGCGGCGGCGACGGTTTGACTCTTGCGCCAAAACTCTTTGAGAAGATCTTGCGCGGCCTGCGCGACATTCCACACATTGAGATCATTCGCATCGGTTCGCGCGTTCCTGTCTTCATGCCACAGCGCATTGACGACGAACTCTGCGAGATGCTCGCCAAGTACCACCCGCTCTGGATGAACCTGCACTTCAATCATGCGCAGGAGATCACGCCAGAGGTTTCACGCGCCGTTGACAAGTTGACGCGCGCGGGAATCCCAGTTGGTAATCAGTCCGTGCTTCTTGCGGGCGTCAACGACTGCGTGCACATCATGCGCAAGCTGGTGCACAAGCTCGTGGAGAATCGCATCCGCCCGTACTACATCTATCAGTGCGATTTAGTGGAAGGTTCAGGCCACTTCCGTACACCAGTTGGTAAGGGGCTTGAAATCATTGAAGGCCTGCGCGGACACACGTCCGGTTACGCCGTGCCAACGTACGTGATCGACTCACCAGGCGGCGGCGGCAAGATCCCAGTGATGCCGAACTATCTGATCTCGTACAGCGACCACAAGGTGGTGCTGCGCAACTACGAGGGCTACATCAGCACGTACGAAGAGCCGGAGCACTACACACGGCACGACGCAGCGAAGTGCGTTGACTGTCGCGCTGCACGTCCGGAGCCTGGACAAGAGGGCGTCTACGGACTCCTCGCCGGCCATCAGATGTGGATCGAGCCGAAGGGCCATGCCGAGATTCACTCGCGCGGCAACACGGAAGCGCATCGACTTCAGGATCCATCCAAGTGGCAGCCGCTCGGTATTGGTGGCGCCATTGAAGGGAGCGCAGGTGCGCCACTGAAGGTGCTGCAGGCGAGCGCCGCAGCACAGGACCTCCCATCCGGCACCGAGGAGCGCCCAAAGGAGGGCGAACCAACCGCCGCCGCACACGGGGAGCTGCTCTAACTCCTCGCGCGTCTGGGATACTCAGCGCATGAGTGATGCATCGCACCTCCCGCAGCCACCTGTCATCGCCGAAGCGCGATCGCCATTCACCGCTGTGCGTGTTGCAGCACTACTCCTCGCGCGTCCGCGCGGCTTTGGTGAGCGCGTGGCGGCGGTTGCGGATGCGCTGAACGCCGCGCACACCGACTGGCTCTTTGAGACGCGCGTGGTCGCAGATGAACTGTTGCAGCTGCAGTCGAACTGGTTCTCCGACTTCCGCACCACCACCGGATTCGCGTTGAACGACTCGCCGAACGGCACGCTGCTGCACCTTGAGGATTCGTCGCGCATGAGCGGCTGGCTGCAGCGTCAGGTGGAGAAGGCCGAAGAGGCCTGTCGCGCCGAGCTCGATCAGTTCGCACGCACCGACCGCGTCGCGGGCGATCGTTGAACGGTCGAGTTGACCGACTGATCTGATGAAGCGTGAAGATCTTGTCTCGCAGACGCGTCGCCTCATTGAGGAGGGCGATCGCATTGACCGCTCGCCTTCACGTGCCGCGCTGAACACCTGGCTCGCCGCGAGCGACGCGCTCCTCTCAGAGGCGTGGGGCTCCATGGATCGCTATCACTTGGCCTGGCTTGAGGTGGGACGCATTGCGCAACCACTCCGCGGTCGCGAGATCAGCAGCGACGAAGAGGCGCAGGAGATTCGCAGCGTGGTGAGCGCCAAGGGGGCGGTGATGCGCGCCTCACTCGACGCGGTGGAGCGACAGGGGATGCCCTTCCTCGGCGAGACACGCCCACGCGCCAAAGATGAAAAGACAGGTCTCCCTGACCATCTGCACGAAGCGCCACATGGACTTGTTGGCGGCGCGAGTGCACTGCAGTCCGCCATTGATGCCGCGCGCAAAGAGGCGGCGGCACACGAAGATCACGCGCTCAACCGGAAGAGCACCCCACAGAAGAGCGATCGCACGGACCTCTGGTAAGGCGAACTAAAGCGCGCGAACGCGAGGGGCGTAGGCCGTGAGCATCCCTTCATTCCATTCATCGCCGCCCGGCGCATTGGAGCTCTTCCAGATTGGTGCAGTTTCTCCCGCCGCATCAAGCGTCTCAACGACGCCCTCCAAGACGAGCGACCAGACGGCAATGGTGAGCAGTGAAGAGACTGGCGCGTAGGCAGCCTTACCCTCGCCGCGTTCTAGTAGTGCGTCACCGTACGGTGCGCCAGTGTCGATCACAATGTTCGCCGCATCAAAGAGGTGTTT
>JBBAWP010000061.1:0-4051 GCA_040397155.1 Candidatus Limnocylindrus sp. | reverse complement strand
CACCGTCAGCATGAATGTCCAGGACACGCTCCCGCTCCTGCTGCGGATGCTGGACGCGGAGGAGATGGCGAAGTATGAGTGCATGACGCCGACCACCCTGGACCACCTGTCCAGCTACCGCGACGGCGTGGACCAGCTGGATTTTGTCATTGGGGACTTCGGCGACGCCGCGCACAAACGCCCGGTGCTATACTACCCGAACCAGGCCGATTCAGACCCCGCTGACCCCACCACGTTTAGCTCATTTCAGGGGGGCAGACCTCGGGCGTTCAACTCCTACCCCAACAATGTCCTCGCCTACGACAAGCACCGTCCAGCGGGCTCCTCCTGGTATCACAAGCCCCGTGGGAGCTTCAAGCTCATCTCCCTCTACTCATTGGCCGCAGGCGGCGTCAAGCAGCGCCCCCTTATCGGAGACAATGTGGTCTACGCCACCTTTCGGGTGACGGAGCCGCTCCTGCTCTCGCCCTTCGTCTTCGGGCACCCCGATGGGAAGCAGGGCTTCTACGGCATCCAGACCATGAACTTCCAGATGAATATTGCGGCGAACGCTAGTAGAGCTTGGCGCGCCGCCTCCTTCCTGAGCGCTGACGGCACCAACACTTTCACTAAATCAGCGACCATCGAGAGCTTCGAGAACTCCCAGCTCCTCTTCCAGTTCCTCACCCCGCACGCCAGCGACCTACTGGAGCCGAGGAATGTGGTGCCCTACTACGAGCTCCCCATCTACAGGACCAGCAACTTCTCAAGCATCCCCAGCATCGGCTTCGGGAAACAGCAGGCAGACGGGACCTACACAGGCGGGAACGCCTTGGCGACGGTCACCTTGTCCAGCTCGAACATCCAGCTGAACTGCGTGCCCGACAAGCTCATCATCTGCGTCCGCCGTCAGATCGCAGGACTGAACTGTAGCGACACCGACAGCTACCTGACCATAAACAACATCTCCATCAACTGGAACAATCAGGCGGGTCTCCTGAGCTCCATGAGCCCCGAGATGCTCTACAGGTCTTCCATACTGTCGGGGCTTTCCAACCTGACCTGGGACGAGTTCTGCGGGCAGACGGTGCACTCGGGCAATCCCTTCAGCAACAGCTCGGACCCAATTGGACCCTACATGGGAGAGGGCTCTAACAATGGAGAAAATCGGACGAGCGGCATCAGGCTCGTCCCCACCACGGGCTCCATCCTGGTGCTCAACTTTGCGGAGGTCATCCAGCTCACCGAGGAGTATTACGCTCCTGGCTCTCTGGGGAGCTTCAACTTACAGCTCTCCCTGAACTGCACGAACAACCACGAATACGAATGGAACGGGGCGAACATCGAGATGATCATCATGCCCATGCTCTCGGGGGTCTTCGTGAATGAGAAGGGCACGAGCAGCACCTTCATCTCTCTACTTACTAAGGAGGATGTGATCCAGGCGTCCCAGCAGGAGCCCTACACCAACTTCGAGATGAGACGCCTGATCGGCGGGAACTTCCTGAACTCCCTGAAATCTGCGGCGGGCTGGATCACGAGCAAGCTCCCGATGGTGAAGAATGTCCTCAACAACATCCCCCACGCCTACGCCCAGACGGGCGCGAAGGTGCTGGACGCCCTGGGCTACGGCAAGGGGGCGAAGCTCATGGACCGCCTGCAGTGAGGCGAAAAATAATATAGCCCCCTAGGTAAATGTCGAGCGACATCAAGCGGATCGAGCAGAAGCCCCTGAGCGACGCGGACCTCCGCACCATCCTGGGCGCGAGCCTGAAGATCTTGAAATACTCGGAGCTGGCGAATGTGTCGGCGTTAAGCAGTCTCCTGCCCAGTGGACAGGATTACTGCATCATCCTCTACGAGCGGGAGGAGAACTCGGGGCACTGGGTCGCCCTGCTGCGGGGGAGCAGCGAGAGCTACGGCTACGAGTTCTTCGACCCCTACGGCAACAATGTGGATGTGCCCCTGAAGTGGACGGACAAGGAGGACAGGCAGGAGCTCGGGCAGGCGCAGCCGTATCTGACCAAGCTGCTGGAGGCGTCGGGGGAGCGGTGGGAGCACAGCCCCTACAAGTTCGAGGAGGTGAGCAAGACGGTCAACACCTGCGGGCACCACTGCACGCACCGCATCTACCGCATGCTCCACAACCAGATGGACCTGAGGGAGTATAAGGAGTATATGGATCACTTGAGGGACAAGTATAGGATGGACTACGACGAGGTCGTCTCGGAGTTCGCCCAGGACTTCGGGATGTGAATTTTATTTAATGACATTATTCTTTTTCCAAATAAAAAATAATGTCATTAAAATGTATAGTATTTCGCAAGATGCCCTACAACAACGCCTACAACCAGAGTATCGCAGCGCAGAACCAGAACCTCTACAAGAAGAAGATCGCCTACCAGAACGCGTGCGACGAGAACACGCGGACCAACGATGTGATGAGCCCCCTCGAGGGCGTAGCCATGAGAGAGCAGAGCGTGTCGGGAGGGAGCGGCACGGCGGCGGCGACCCTCCACGACCTCGGCTACGAGCAGATGAACGGGGTGACGGGGAGCGGCGGGGAGCCCCCAGCGGTGAAGAAGCGGTCCTACAACCGCAAGCCCAAGCCCGAGGTCGTAGCCCTGCCGACCGCCGACGCCAACCAGAACATCAGTGCCCATGCAGGTGGTGTCAGCGGCGGCGGTGTCAGTGCAGGTTCTGCCGATGGTGGCGGGGTGAGTGCGGGTGGCGTCTCTGGCGGCAGCATCGCCAGAGCCATTGGCTCGGGAGTCTCAGCCGGAGCCAAGCGGGGGAGGAAGAAACAGCAGGAGGCGGAGGCGAAGGTGGTCGCCGCCGTGCCCCCCGAGCAGGCGGTGGAGGTGGTGGGAGGGAGCCACACGACCCCCGCCGCCGCAGGCTCGGGGAAGCCGAAGCGCACGAACGCCCGAGCGGCGATCGTGGGTAGGATCATGAAGGAGAAGGGGATGAAGATGGCGGAGGCGAGCAAGTATGTGAAGGAGCACGGGCTCTACAAGAAGGGGGGCGCCCTGATGACCCTGCAGTCGCTGGACGCCATGAAGCCCAACCAGGGCCCCACGCCCTTCGTCTCGGGAGGGGTGCCCAACACCAAGCTGGTATATACGAACTACGCCCCCGTCGTGAAGGCGGGCAGGAAGCCGCGGGCGAAGAAGGCAGCCTGAACCCTATAATTTAGACAGATAAAAATCTCTGAGTGTATAGATATATATACACTCAGCGATGCCAATACTCGACGACATCAGAAGGAACCAGATCCAGGAGGCGATGAACTACGACAGGACGATGTATATGAAAGCCTTCCAGCTCACGAAGCGGGCGGTGAGTGTGATGGACCCCGAACCCGCGCCCGAGAACGAGCCGTATGTCCAGGTGAATCCCGAGGAGACGGGCGCCCTGGGGGAGCTGGTGAGCGAAATTATGCGGCTCCTGGAGGAGAAGCGCAACGATTTGGACGACCTGTTAAGGGGCGGCAAGGACTCCAACATCGAGAAGGTGGGGCTGGTGGAGGATGTGCTGACGAGCTACAACAAGCTGGTGAGCGCCCTGATCCGACCGAACATGAACCCCCAGACAAGCTCCGCCCTGCTAACGGAGGTGATGAAGATCGAGCGATACACGGATGAGCTCGAGCAGATGTGCGAGCAAGCCCTAGACGCCTTCGTGTCCTCGGGGGACGCCAGCGTCCTCACCTATTACTTCATGAAGGTCCTGAAGGCTTACAACGCCTACGACCTGATCAACAAGCAGCTGCGGTCGCAGCAGTTCAGCATCATCGATCGGCGGGACCTGGACCGCAACCTGGAGCTCATCCTCTCCAAGCGGACGCGGTGGCAGCAAGCCATCGACCGCTTCAACCTGAGGGAGCCCGACTACGCCCCGATAGCCCCTGGAGGTCCGCCGCCGCCACCCGGGGGAGGTCCTGGTGGATTTCCTGGTGGATTTCCTGGAGGTCCTGGTGGATTTCCTGGTGGGCGTCCTGGGGGTCCTGGTGGATTTCCTGGTGGGCGTCCTGGTGGAGGCGATGAAGATGATGATGACTACGACGCCAAAA
>JBBAWP010000060.1:0-4071 GCA_040397155.1 Candidatus Limnocylindrus sp. | reverse complement strand
GGGAGCGGGCACCGATCCCGCGGAAGGAGCGGCGCTAGCCGCGGCAATCATTGATGACTTTCGACGTCGTGGGACGCGCCTCTTAGCAACGAGTCACTATGCGGAGTTGAAACAGTACGCGCATGTCACGGAGGGAGTTGTCAACGGCGCCGTTGAATTTGATCTCGCAACGCTGCGGCCAACGTACCGACTCGTCGTTGGCACCCCAGGCGGCTCGCAGGCATTTGCGATTGCCGAACGTCTCGGCCTTCCAGCCAACCTGCTGGAGGCGGGGCAGGCGCGGCGGAGCGATCAAGGGGTTGCCCTTGACGCGTCGCTCACTGCTGCCGCAACGGCACGCGAGGCTGCACGCGAGGCGCAGCGAGTTGCTGAAGCGCTCCAGCAACGTGCGGATGATTCGCTCCAACAGGCCGTGGCGATTCGGAAGAGCGCAGAGGGCGAGTTGCGCGCCGCTCGTCAACGCGCGAGTGCAGATGCGCAGGAGTCAGCTGAGCAACTTCTCGCACATGTTGATCGACTGCGCACCGCGCTCAGCGATGGAGCGCTCACTCCTGCCGTGCGTGATGCAGAGGCGGCCCTCACGGAGGCGCTGGCATCTCGCACGGATCCCGCTGGTGATGGCCCTCCAGTAGAACGCGGAGTTGAGGCCGTACAGGTTGGCGACGACGTGCGACTTCAGAGTGGCGCGCGCGGCGAAGTGGTGGAGCGCCTGAGCGCAGGGAGGCTGCTCATCGCACTCGGTGGGATGCGCATCACCGTTGAAGAGCGTGAGATCGCAGCGCTCCTTGGCAAGGCGGCGCCGCGCCCAGCAGCTCTGGTTCGACCGCAGGCCTCCGCTGATGCGACGGCGCGGCTTGATCTGCGTGGTGCGCGGGTTGAAGATGCGCTCGCTGCACTGGAGTCAAGGATTGACGCGGTGCTCCTCTCCGGTGGCGAACGTCTCGAGATCATTCATGGTGTGGGCACAGGCGCTCTGCGCGATGCGGTGCGACGGCGCCTGAGGGAGTTGCCTGAGGTGCGTGAGGTGCGAGATGCTGATGCGCCTGGTCGGGATGGAGTGACGATCGCCCTTCTTTAGGGGAGCGGAAGAGGGGAGAGGCAGGAGCGCGTTGGGGCAATCTCGCCGCCCCACGTGTTGCCGAGCGGTCGCCAGTATGACTCGTAGAAGTAGGTTGTTTTCCCGAGCTTTGCGCCGCCTTCAACGTTGATTCCTTGTCGCGCACGTTCGGCCCACTCAATGTTTGCAGCCTGCCAGGTCGGCCATTCGCTCTCAAGGAGGCTGAGATCCATAAACTCCTTGTTGATCTGCGGTCCAGAACATCCGCTATCCCAGAGGAGGCCGGTTGCCTGGTCAATCGCCAACGTGCGGTAGCTGCTGCATGCGGTTGTTGGAGCGGTTCCCGGGAGGAAGTACTCCTCAATCGTCATCGTGGTGCATGGGCCAGGGAGTTCACCCGTATGAGCGTCAATGACGATCTTCTCGACACCCTCAGGCTCTGGGAATTGTGCGATCGGTAGGGTGCGTGAGATCTCTGTGAAGTACGACTGCCAGAGACCGCCCGCCGCCGAGAGCGAAAGAACCGTCGTTGGCGACGCGTCAGAGTTACCCGTCCACACCCCGGTGACAAGGTGTTGCGCGCTCGGGTCCGATGGTGCCGCAAGGTAGCCGAAGGCGGCGAGATCTTTCGCCTGATCCGTTGTCCCTGTCTTCATCGTTGCAGGTCGTCGCTTGCCGTTCTCAGCGATGAGTCGACGCGCGGCCCACACAGGGTTTTGTGATGGGTCAGTGTTCGCGGCGATGATGTCAGTGACAATCTCTGCTACCGCGGGTTCCATCACGCTGCGGCGCTCACTCTCTGGGCTTGACGCCTTCCAGATCAGCTCTCCGTTGCGATCTTCGATTCGAAGCACGTATCGCCTCGGCACCGCATCACCTTTGCTCGCGAGTGCGCTATATGCGGAGAGCACATCAACGTAGCGGGACTCAAGGGTACCGATCGCAATGGAGGCGCCCGCGTAGTTGTCGTCTCCGAGGAACCTAAACACCCCGTTGCGCATGTCGTTCCAGATACGATCAGCTCCTGCGCGGAGCGCCGTCTTGACCGCTGGAATGTTCAGCGATCCCTGCAGCGCATGACGCATGCGAACGGGACCACGCTCAAGGTTGTCCCATTCTCCCGGCGTCCACCCTTCCCCAAAGTCAACCGGGACGTCCATAAAGAGAGTGGCCGGTGTGATCGAACGCTCTTGAAGCGCGTAGCCATAGATGATCGGCTTGATCGCGGAGCCTGGTTGTCGATATGCCTTCAGCACGTCGTATTGGGGCTGGAAGGCTGGCGACGTGGATTCGGCGTAGTAGTTTGCCGAGCCGGTGTAGGCGAGGATGTCGCCCGTGCGCGCATCCATGGTTGCGATTGCCGCGTTGTGAATGTTTGACCCGCGGATCTTCTTAAGCCAGTCGGTTGGCTTTGGAATTCCGAGGCTCCTTAGGTACGGCTTGTAGTCCACGATGTCCGCTGAGAGGACAGCCGCCGCCCACTTGTCGGCGCTCTGCTGCATGCTCCAGTCGAGGGTGGTCGTGATCTTGTAGCCATCGGTATCGAGCTTGGTGCAAACGGCGGGATCATCTGGGCAGACGATGCTTGCCGCCGCTTCGCGCACAATGTTGATGAAGTGTGGCGCCCGAACCTTTCGCAGCGGCGGTTCAATCAGGGTGATTGACTCGGTGAGCGCTGCATCAATCGCTTCATCTGTCACGTTTGGATCCTCGAGCGGGATTCCGTCGTTGCGTGCGTCTCGCAAGAGGTTCAGCACGGTGTTTCGGCGGAGCGCAACGGGTGCGTCGAGAGGCACCTCAAGGATGCCGTTCATATTGCGTACCGCCACGCTGCGCAGGTCAAATTCACTCGGCGCTTGGGGGATGGCGGCAAGGAGCGCCGCCTGGCCAAGGGTGAGGAGCGAAAGATCGCTGATTCCAAAGTACTCAACGGCCGCCGCCTGGATCCCGTATGCGCGCGACCCGTAGTAGTTGTTATTCATGTACGCGGTAAGGATCTGCTCCTTCCCAGCGCGCTCTGGGAACTCCTTGGTGAGACGGATCGCCTGGATGATCTCCTTGACCTTGCGTTCGTAAACACTCCCTTGGAAGGCTGTTTCTGGAAGAAGGATGGCGCGCACCAGCTGCTGGGTGATCGTGGAACCGCCGCGCCCAGAACCGCCGAGCGTGTCCAGTGCGGCTGCGATGAATCCGAGCGGGTCAAACCCAGAGTTTTGCCAGAACGTCTTGTCTTCAATCACGGTGGTTGTGTCAATCACGCGAGCCGGGATCGCTTCAAAGGGGATCGTTTCGCGGAGATCGGTACCGAAGTCGGCGAGCTCTACGGTCCCGGTACGGTCAAAGACGCCAGAGTTTTCACCAAGCACGATTGAGTCCAGATCACGCGGATCTGGCAGGTCGGCAAGGACCCGATCGTAGACGCGGGTGATGCCAAAGTAGGCAATGGTGGCAATGAAGAGACTGATGGCCAACAGGGTGAGCGGGAGGAGGACGGCGAGGCCGCCGTTACGGCGTCGCGCCCGTCCGGCACCTTCAGGGCGGTTCGAACCAGCCATGCTCATCCCTCTGAAGGTAGCATAGGGTCGTGGTCGCTTCGTATCGCTCCAATCTGCTCGCCGACTTCTCCGAGCGCGGTCTCATCCATGAGGTGAGCGCTGGGCTGGACGAACGAGTGGCAAAGGATCCCGCAATCGCCGCCTACATTGGCTTTGACCCGAGCGCCGATTCACTCCATGTGGGGCACTTGATGGGCGTTCTTGCACTGCGGCGTCTGCAGCTTTCGGGCGGCCGCCCGATTGCGCTGGTAGGTGGCGGGACGGGGATGATCGGCGACCCGTCTGGTCGTTCGGCAGAACGGAATCTCCTGGATCGCGCCACGCTGGACGCGAATCGCGGTGCGATTGGCGCACAGCTCGCTCGACTCCTCGACTTCTCTGGCGCATCAGGCGCACTCCTGCTGGACAATCTTGAGTGGCTCGGTGGTCTCGGAATGATCGATTTTCTTCGCGACACTG
>JBBAWP010000059.1:0-4128 GCA_040397155.1 Candidatus Limnocylindrus sp. | reverse complement strand
AACCTTTGGCGGCGTTGGACTCAACGGCTTCCCGGGCGACGTGATCAAGCGCGCGCTCGAACCAATTGTTCCTTATACGGTGATTGATCTTGGTGGCGATCCAACGCATGTTGCGTCGCTCTTTGACTTCTATCCGAGCATTACTGGTTCGATCATCATGAGCTGGATCATCATGGCGGCGATCATCATCCCGCTGACGATTGCCGCACGTCGACTCAAGGAGATTCCAGGGAAGGTCCAGAACACGTTGGAGTTTGCAATCGAAAGCCTCTCCAACTTCGCCATTGGAATTGGTGGCGCCGGCGCAAAGCCGTTCGTCACCTTCTTCCTCGCCTGCTTCCTCTTTGTAGCGGTCTCCAACTGGTCTGGCCTCATTCCAGGCGTTGGACGCGTCCATGAGTTCCGCGCACCAACAAGTGACGTCAATGTCACCGTTGGCCTTGCACTCGTTGCCTTCTTCTACTTTCACTACCAAGGATTCAGAGCGCTGGGATTCGGCGGGTATCTTGGAAAGTTCTTCACACTGAAGGGCGGCCCAGTCAGTCTCATCGTTGGTGTCCTTGAATTCTTCCTTGAGTTCGTCAAGCCGATCACGCTTGCCATGCGACTCTTCGGCAACATTTACGGCGGCGAACTTGCACTCGCTGTGATGACAACAATCACAATCGCCTTTATTCCAATTACGCTCTACGGCCTCGAGCTCTTCGTTGGGCTTATGCAGGGCCTCATCTTCAGCGTGCTCATCTTGGTCTTCACCATGCTCGCCATGGAGGGGCACCACGAAGAGGGGCACGATGAGCATCACGAACCTGCCGGAGCAGGTGAAGGCTCCGCAGCAGGAGCAGAATCGCGAGTTGCGGCACACTAGCCGTAGCTGAAAGAGAGCAGGACCGACCGAGCGGAAGCGTCCGGACGGCGGTCACAGTAGGAGGTACAGAAATGGACAAGCTCCAGGCGGGCCTCGCGGCCCTCGCAGTCATCGGGCCGGCGATCGGCGTAGGCATGGCTGCAGCGGCAGCGGTGAGCGCGATCGGTCGAAACCCAGAGGCGGCCGGCGCAATCCGCGGCGTCTTCATCATCGGTGCAGCATTCGCAGAAGGCCTCGGCGTTCTTGCGATCGTGCTCGGCATCCTTTCGCTCGTTCTCTAATCAATCACCGTGCAGATCGTTAGCGCGCAGATGATTGAGTTGATCCAAGGAGTGCTTGGGGTACTCCCGCACGCAACGGCCGCCGCTGGCGAAGCCGAAGGTGCGGGCTTGAGCTTCAATCTTTTCTGGATCTTGATCTCTGCGGCGAACTTTGGCTTCTTCATTATTGTCTTGCGCGCAGCGGCACTCGGCCCCATCACCAAGATGTTGGACGAGCGACGCGAACGCATTGAGCGCGGCCTCCGCGACGCGGCTGACGCCGCACTCGCAAAGGGGCGCGCAATTGAAGCGGCCGATGCCTCCTTGGCAGAAGCACGACGTGAGTCAAACGAGATTCGCGCCAACGCGGAGAAGGCGGCGGCGCAGATTCGTGAAGGTCAAGTTGTTGCACTGAAGCAGGAGCTAGAGAAGATGCGAGCTGACGCAACCGCAGAGATTGAGGCGGCGCGCGTCAGCGCACTCGCCTCCATTCGAAGTGAGGTTGCTGACCTTGCAATCAGCGCCGCGACCAAGGTGGTCGGCGCGTCAATGGACGGTGATCGTCAGCGTGCACTCGTTGGCGAGTTTCTGGATGAGCAGCGCGGGAAGGGGAACTGATCGTGGATCGACCGCTCGGCTCTGCACGACGATACGCAGCGGCCCTTCTCTCGCTCGCAGGTGACGGGGCGGCGGCAGAGGCCCTCGTGGCTGAGCTTGATCGGGTGGCGGAGGTAGTGAACACCCCAGGGGCCCGCACAATTCTGGATGATCCGCGCACCCCGGCGGCGGCACGCGTCGGCGCCCTTGAGGCGGCAACCGGAGCAACGGTGAGCCCAGCCGTGCACACGCTGATGGGAGCACTCGCTTCGCGTCGAAAGTTGGGACGACTTCCCGCGATCGCAGAGGCAACGCACGAGGCGCTGGACGCACGCAACGGGATCGCGACTGCGCGCGTGAGCACACCTTCAGAGATTGGCGCAGACGAGCGCAGCAAGATTGAGGCGCAGGCAAAAGAGATCGCTGGTGGCAGCGTGCGCGTCAGCTATGACATTGACCCAAGCCTTGTTGGAGGCGTCACGCTCCGCGTGGGTGACCTCCTCATTGATGGAAGCGTCAAAGGAAAACTCGCGCGCATGCGTGAGCGCATCCTTTCGGCAGCCGGCTGAACCGGCGCAGCGCGTAGAGCAGCGAGGAGCAGAGAACCATGGCAATCAAGTCAGACGAGATCATCAGTATCTTGAAGTCGCAGATCGCGGGCTTTGACGGCGGCGCCGAGTCGCGCACCGTTGGCACGGTGGTCGAAGTGGGCGACGGCATTGCGCAGGTCTATGGACTCTCTGGCGCACTCTCGTCTGAACTTCTGGAGTTCCCTGGCGGCGTGGCCGGCATGGCACTCAACCTTGGCGAAGAGACGGTCGGCGCCGTACTCCTTGGTGATGCGAAGAGCATTAAAGAGGGCGACACCGTAAAGACAACCGGTCGAGTTGTTGAGGTTCCGGTTGGACCAGAACTCATTGGTCGCGTGGTTGATCCGCTCGGTCGTCCACTGGACGGCAAGGGTCCAATCAACGCAAAGAAGAGCCGCCCCGTTGAGCGCATTGCGCCGGGCGTGATCAGCCGCAAGTCCGTCACTACGCCAGTGCAGACTGGTATCAAGGCGGTTGACGCACTCATCCCAATCGGTCGCGGACAGCGCGAGTTGATCATCGGTGACCGCCAGACCGGCAAGACCGCCGTGGCGATCGACACCATCATCAATCAGAAAGGGAAGGGCCTCATCTGCATCTACGTTGCAATCGGCCAGAAGCTCTCCACGGTGCGCACCGTTGTTGCCATGTTGGAGAAGCAGGGCGCCATGGGGCACACCGTCGTTGTGGTCGCAGGCGCCGAAGATCCAGCACCACTGCAGTACCTTGCGCCGTTCGCCGGTTGCGCGATTGCAGAAGAGATCATGGAAGAGGGCGTCACCGTTGACGGGAAGGAAGTGCGCGACGCACTCTGCGTCTACGACGATCTCTCCAAGCACGCGGTTGCGTATCGCGAAATGGCGCTCCTGTTGCGCCGACCGCCAGGACGCGAAGCATATCCAGGCGACGTCTTCTATCTGCACAGCCGACTCCTTGAGCGCGCCGCGCGACTCTCGGACGATTTGGGCGGCGGTTCGATTACGGCGCTTCCAATCATTGAGACGCAGGCGGGCGACGTTTCGGCGTACATCCCAACAAACGTCATCTCCATTACGGACGGGCAGATCTTCCTTGAGACCGACCTCTTCAACGCGGGTCAGCGACCTGCGGTGAACGTTGGTATCTCCGTCTCGCGTGTGGGTTCCGCCGCGCAGACGAAGGCAATGAAGAAGGTTGCCGGACCGCTGAAGCTTGACCTTGCGCAGTACCGAGAGCTCGCGGCGTTCGCGCAGTTCTCAGGTGATCTTGACAAGTCAACGCGCGATCAGCTGACGCGCGGTGAGAAGCTCTCCGCCATCACGCGCCAGCCACAGTACGCACCAGTGGCGGTGGAGAAGCAGGTCGCCATCCTGTACGTCGCGTCAAAGGGGAAGTTGGACGACATCCCTACGCCGCGCGTGAGCGAGTTTGAGAGCGGCTTCTACACGTTCCTTGATCGCGAGCGCCCACAGGTGCTCACCGAACTCGCCAAGGAGCAGGCGTTGACGGACAACGCCGCGAAGAGCCTCGACGAGGCCGTTGACGTGTTCCGAAAGAGCTTCCTCGCCTAATGGCAAGTCAACGCGAGATCCGACGACGCATCGGCGCGGTGAAGAATATTCGCCAGATCACGCGCGCCATGCAGTTCGTTGCCGCCTCCAAGTTGAAGCGTGCACAGGAGTCCACGCTCGCGGCACGACCGTACGGTCACTCCATTGATGAAGTGATCGCGGACCTCGCCTCTGTACTTGGTGAAGAGGGGCATGCGCTGCTCCGCAAGCCGGCCGAGGACGGCCCAAAGCTGGTCGTGCTCTTCACGAGCGACCGCGGACTC
>JBBAWP010000058.1:0-4170 GCA_040397155.1 Candidatus Limnocylindrus sp. | reverse complement strand
ATTGGAAATGCGGTTTGGGGGCAACCCCATCGAGGGTTCGAATCCCTCTCTCTCCGCCACCACCCTGATCACGTTTCCCTCCGCAGGATAGAGTTTGGAACATGCAGGTCCCGTTTGATCTTTCCGTGCTGCTCTTTGTTGCTGGAGCGCTGACTGGCGCCCTACGTCCAGCACTACGCTTTCCTGACACCCTCTCCAAGCTGCTGTCTCGTTATCTGCTCATCGCAATTGGACTGAAGGGTGGCGCTGCGCTCGCTGGTTCTGATCTCGACCTGCGGCTGGTTGCGAGCATTGCCGCCGGGCTCGTGATGGCGCTCGTTGTCCCAGTCTCGGGCTTCTTCATCTTGAAGCGGATGACGACACACTTGAACGCTGCGGCGATTGCCGCTGCATATGGATCGGTGAGCGTGGTCACCTTTGTCACGGCGGTCCAGACCCTGGAGATCAGCGGTGTGGCATATGGCGGTTACATGACTGCCGTCCTTGCGCTTATGGAGTCTCCAGCAATCTTCATGGCGATCCTGCTCGCTGCTGCGGTGCGGAGGAGGGGTGGGAGTGGGGGCGCCGAAAACCAAGGGCTCTCTGTTCGTCACGCGATGCGGGAGGCGCTCACGGACCGAACGCAGCTGCTCCTACTCGCAGCCTTCGTAGTGGGGGCGCTCCTCAGCACGTCAAACGTGAGCCTCCTGGCGCTGGTTGTTGGCGATGGCTTTCGCGTGGTGTTGGCGATCTTCCTGTTCGACATGGGCATCGAGGTTGCGCGTCAGTTTCCAGTGGCGCGTCGATCATCTCGGAGCCTGCTCGCCTATGCGGTGTGTGCGCCACTCGCTCATGCGGCCCTTGCCCTCCTCCTCTCGGCGCTGCTTGGATTCGGTGTTGGTGATGCCGCGCTCTTGATGGTGCTCTCCGCCAGCGCGTCGTACATCGTGGTGCCCGCGGTGATCCGTCACACGATCCCAGAGGCGAATCCGGCGCTCTATCTTGGGCTCAGTCTCGGCATCACCTTTCCGTTCAACATCCTGTTTGGGATCCCCCTCTATGTGGCACTCGCCACCGCGCTGCTCGGATAGGGGGTAGCGCATGCAGCTCACCCGCCAGGGTCTCCTTCGCTCGCTGCGAGCGGTAAGTCAGGTTGCGCTCGGCGTCGTGCTCGTCTCCGCAGGGGTGAGCCACCTGACCGTGAGCCGCGTTGAGTTTCAGGCGCAGGTGCCAACCTGGCTGCCGCTCGACCCCGACTTCGTCGTAATCAGTTCGGGGATCGTGGAGATTCTCTTGGGCCTTGCACTGATCACGCTGTGGCCGCTCCGCAAGCGCGTCGGCCTGGTGACGGCACTCTTTTTCGTGGCGATCTTTCCCGGGAACATCAATCAGCTCGTCAACGGGATTGACGCGTTCGGGTTGAACTCGGACAGTGCGCGAGCAACGCGACTCCTCTTCCAACCCGTGCTCGTCCTCTGGGCGCTCTGGTCAACAGGCGCCCTGCGACGACCATGAGGGACGATGCGCCTGATGAGCAGGTTGCGCAGGTTGAACGCCTGGTAGGGGAGGCGATTCGTACGCTCCCTGAGCCGTTGCGCGGCGCGGCGGAGGAGCTGCTGATCGTTGTGGACGGCACGCGCCGAACAGGGCTCTACGGACTCTTTGACGGCGCACCTCGTGGTGCAGGCGACGCCGAGGCACTCCCGCCACGGATCACGATCTACGCGCGCGCACTCGGCACAGACTTTCCGTCTCGTGCCGAACTCACATCAGAAGTTCGAAAGACGCTCGTGCATGAGATTGGCCACTACCTCGGACTGGACGAGTCGGACCTTGCAGATCGCGGCCTTGAGTGATCTGCGCGCGAATTGGCAGCACCCCTTAGCGGCGTTCGTTCCACCAGTCTTCTAGCGCGAAACCGATCCCCGCAAACGGGAGGAACCAGGGGAGTCCCTCATACGGGACGGGGACGGGTTGCCATGCGATGCGCGCAGGGAGTGGTGGATCGCCACCGAGCTCCCAATCGATCGTCTGCTCTGCAAGCAGCGTCATCAGCGCTACGCCAGATCCGGCGCACCCAGACACGTGCGTGACGCCGTCGAGCCTGGTCACCCGAGGGAGTCGATCTAAGGCGAATGAGAGTCGACCACCCCACGCATGCGTCACCCTGGTCGATGCAAGTTGCGGGTGGATCTCGCGCATCCTCGCCGTCAACGTGCGTGCAATACGAGGGAGCGAATCTGGCCAGAACGAAGTGCGGCCACCAAACGCGATGCGGCCGTCTGGCGTTGGTCGCCAGTAGGAGAGAAAGTTGCGCGTGTCGAATCGCATCTCGCCGTTACCAGACACTTGCGCGAGCAACTCGGGTGCGAGTGGCTCCGTGGCGATCATGTAGCTCCCCACAGGGATCGCACGGCGACGGAGGGCGGGGAAGAGGCGATCGGCATAGCCGTTGACCCCGCCAAAGATGTGTTGCGTGCGGACGCTCCCTCGCGGCGTGCGCACTTCGTACCCACCTGCAATTTGAAGGATTCCAGTGGCGGGAGTCTGCTCGCGAATCTCAACGCCCGCCGCCTGTGCGGCAGCTGCCATCGCGGCGTGCAGTCGCGCAGGCTGAACGCCACCACCCTCGTCCACGGCGAGTCCGCCTGCAAACGACTCGCTGTTGGTGAGTTGCTGGACGGCACTTCGGTCGAGGAGTCGCACGGGGAGGCCGAGAGACTCACGCAGATCCGCTTCCGCGCGGAGGTCAGGGAGGCCGCGCGCCGAGTGCGTCAGCTCCACATGTCCAGTTCCGCTCCACTGGGCATCGATCCCCGTAGTTGCCATGAGGGAGGCGTCTCCTTGGCCCGCAAGCGTCGCCACACGGCGCACCGCAGCACGTGAGAGGTCAAGCCACTCGCGTGCGCCTTCCGCACCGAATCTCTTGATGATGGAGCTCGTTGAAGCACCGAACCCCACATGCGCCATGCCACCGTTGCGACTGCTCGCGCCGTCACGGAGAGCGCCCTTCTCGAGAAGGAGAACGCGTGCCCCGCGCTCGGCGGCTCGACGCGCCGCGGAGAGGCCGGAGAAGCCGCCACCAATCACGACCCAGTCAACGCTGGTCGGGAGTGGCTCACTCGCCGCCGCGGTGAAGCGAGTTGGGTCGGGTGCATCGTCGTGCCAGGCAACAGCGCTGAGCTCTCTCTGCATTACGCAAGAGTAGCGCGCGCCAGCGCGGTGGCCACACGCGGGCGCGTGTAGCATACGGAGATGCCACAGACGCCTTCTCGCCCATCGGTGATCGTGGATTGCGATCCTGGCCATGACGACGTCTTCGCCATGGTGGTGGCGAACCACTACGCGACCCTCCTTGGCATCACCGTGGTGCATGGCAATGCGCCGCTCTCTCGCACGCTGCCGAATACGCTGATCTCATGCGGCGTCTTTGGGATCAGCGCCCCCGTCTTCGCTGGCGCCGAGCGACCACTGATCGCACCGCCGCGCAACGCGCCACACATTCACGGCGAATCTGGACTCGGCGGGCCGGAGCTTCCGCCGGTCACGCGCACCGCAGAGAAGACGCACGCCGTTGATGCGATTATCGAGTTAGTACGTAAGCACGAGGGCGATGGCGTCTGGCTGATGCCGCTCGGCCCGCTCACGAACATTGCGCTCGCGCTCCGTATGGCACCTGACATCGGCAAGCGCATCGCAGGGATCTCGCTGATGGGGGGTGGGACGCTGCATGGAAATCGCGCGCCGCACGCCGAGTTCAACATTTGGGCCGATCCAGAGGCGGCCTCCGTGGTCTTCAACTATGGCGGTCCACTCAAGATGGTCGGCCTTAACACCACGCATCAGGTCGTGATCACTAAGGAGTTCGTAGAGCGTGTGGCGGCGCTGAAGACGCGGAAGGCGATCTTTGCCGCGGAGCTGCTCGACTTCTTCTCCACAACGTATGGCGAGCAGCTTGGGGTATACGGCGGGCCGCTGCATGACCCGTGCGCCGTCTTCGCCGTCACACATCCGGAACTCTTCGACCTACGCGCAAAGCGGGTTGAGATTGAACTGTATGGAGAGTTCACGCGCGGCATGACCGCGGTTGATGAGCGCCCGATCGTCGCGTCAAAGAAGGGCGAGCCAAACGCGCTCGTTGCCTACGAGCCGAAGTCTGCCGAGATCTTTGACCTGATCTACGCCGCGGTG
>JBBAWP010000057.1:0-4259 GCA_040397155.1 Candidatus Limnocylindrus sp. | reverse complement strand
CCCTGGAGGAGTTGACCGAGGCCAGGGACCAGCGCCGAGGCGAAGGCGTCGCGAAGGTGTGGTGTTGATCGTGGAGGCATGAGGGAGATGATGCCACGCAAACAGGTCAAGGCGCGCTCCACGCTAGGATGGCACCGACGGGGCGTAGCGCAGCTTGGTAGCGCGCCTGCTTTGGGAGCAGGAGGCCGTGGGTTCGAATCCCTCCGCCCCGACCACGCGCTCAGCGCGCTGGAACCAGACGCAGCCTTCGCGCGTTCATGAAGAGGGCGAACACTTCGCCAGATCAATCAAACGAGGTGCAGCATGCGAGATCGACGAATTGGTGGGCTTGGAGCGCTGATTGCGGTTGTGCTGATCTTCGCCGGCCCCCTCCCAGTTCAGGCCCATGGTGAAGGGAGCATCGCGCTGCCGATCGACACCCCTGCGGAGGCCCATGAGGCGGTGCTCGCTACCGGAGCGCCGTTTGATGACTTTGTTTTCTTGGACGGCGGCCTGATCGGCGCATCGCAGTACTTTGAAGTGAAGGGCGATCCGGGGAGCGGTGCAACCTGGGTGGTGACGTACACCCATGGCTGGGGCGACTGCCAGGCAGGCTGCATTAGCCGCCACACGTTTGTCTATCTCGTAGACCCGGTGACGGGTGACGCGACGTTTGATCGACAGGAAGGGGATGCACTTCCAGCCGACGCACCTGAGTCGCTGAGATTCATTGAGGCGCTCGACGGCGTACCTGGTGGCGTTCTGCCAATTAGCGACGTGATGCCGGGAGCTTCAGACGCGCCAGCGACAGACGACCCTGATTGGGGCGCCATGTATGAGCAGTGGTACGAAGATTTCATCGCGGGCCTTGAGCCGTGCGCACCGGACGCTGATCCAGCGGATCCCGCGCTAATGACGTGCCTCCTTCCGGACGGCAGCGTTGCTGGTCCGATGCCACTCTTTGCACCAGCGCCTGGACCGATTGATGACGGTGAGTCAATGGGTGATGACAGCTGGATTCAAGAGCTGCCGAAGATCATCCTTGCAGTACTTCTGCTCTGGATTGGCGGCGCGGCACTTGTCGGCTGGAGGAAGTCGCGCGCTTCATAGTGCGAGCCCTGTAGCGTTACGGCGTTGCGGTGCCCCACTCGTAGTTCTGCTTGAGAATTCGCAGATAGACGAACGTCTCGGTCTCGAGCACACCGTCAATTGAGCGGAGTCGTTCGGTGAGGAAGGCGAGCAGCGCGTCGTTGTCTTCGCAGACCACTTCAATGAGCAGGTCATACGCGCCGGCAACTACCACGCAGTAGCTCACCTCTGGGAGCGCTTCGAGTGCGGTCGCGGTGGATAGGAGTGCGGCGGGTGTGCAGCGCACGCCGATCATCGCCATCAGTGGATAGCCAACCTTCAGTGGATCTGCAACGGCGATCACCTTGAGCGCGCCGCGGTCGACGAGCGCCTTGTAGCGCGCGCGGATCGTTGATTCGGGGACCGCGAATGCGGTGGCGATCTCCGTGAACGGACGGCGGCCGTCGACCTGAAGGACCTCCATGAGTCGGCGATCCAGATCGTCCAGTGCGGGGCGGTCCTGTCCCTTCGCCATTGATCCTCCTGCGCAGAAGGCCCTGCGCCTGGTTTCGCCGGATGGGCGATCGGTGTGAAGGCTACCATCAGGAGGTGATCAGAGGCCCGCTCCTTGTGGTTCGCGCGCTCCTGGCGAACGTGCAGTTCGCCATGGTGCAGATTGCGGCGGTCACGATCGCTGCCAGCGTTGGCGTGGCCCTGCAACAGCTTCCCGACTATGCGCTGCTCAGCGCCTCCGACTACGCACTGGAGATGGGTCAGCTGCGCGCACTCTATGAACCAACGCTCGGACCACTCGTAGACGTCTTTGAGCGGCTCGGACTCTTCCGCATCTTCACCGCGCCGTGGTTTACGGCGATGCTGATTCTCCTCACCGTCTCCATCGCCGTCTGCACGCTCGACCGGCTGCCGAAGATCCGCGCCGTCACAGCGCGCAGTCGTGTGGAGCAGCCGGGTAGTTTCTTCGACGCGTCGCTCGCTGGGCGCGGCACCATGCAACTCGCCACCGCACTCACCGCCGAACAGAGCGAAGACGCCGCAACTCGCGTTGCGCAACAGATGCGCGCGCGCGGATGGGAGGCGAGCACGAGTCCCGACCCAGAAGCTCCGGGCGGCAAGATCGTGCACGGGGACAGATTCCGACGCTCGTACCGATTCACGCTTGTGATGCACACGGGTCTCGTCTTGCTGATTGCTGGTGCGGCGCTCTCTGGCGCACTCGGATACACGCAGGGGATCTTGCTCACCAACGGCGAGGCGCTCCCGGTCGGGAAGATCGGCAGTGCGGGCGGGCTTGTGGTTGAGAATCGCGCCTTCAGTGCGCCGCGCACGGAGAGTGGTGCGTTTGCGGACTTCACGACCGAACTTGCGCTCTATCGAGACGGTGCACAGGTGGCGGAGAAGGTGATTCGTGTCAATGATCCGCTCATGTATGACGGGTGGAGCTTTCATCAGAACTTCTTCGGCCCTACGGTGAAGCTAGAGATTCGCTCCATCACGGGCGATCTGCTCTGGTCGGGCGAAGCGCCACTCACCGCAACGGTGGAGGGTGCGCCGTACGCCACGCTCCCAATCCCTGGGAGCAGCGCCGGACTTGAGCTCCTGTTGCAACGCGATCCTGCGGGCGCGGCGGCGCTCCTTGTGGTGGCGAGCGAACCGGTCGCACCAGCGAGTAGCGAGGTGCGCACGCTCTTCGCTTCAGTCTTGGCGCCGGGTGAGGTTGCGAGCGCGCCGAACGTCAACTTCACCGTGCAGTTGCAAGCAGTCAGTTCCTATACGGGGATCATTGCGCGCCGCGACCCTGCGGCGGCGATCGTCTGGCTCGCCGCGGCGCTGATCATGGCGGGCCTCACCCTCACGCTCCGTCGACCGCGCGCGCGACTCTGGATCCGCATTCAGCCGGGGCGTGCCGAGGCGGACGCGGCACTCTTGTTGGAGCGCGGCGCGCGCGCGGAGCAGGCGGCGCTACTGCTGGCGCGCATCGCCGAGACGCTCGGCGCACCCCCTAAAGTGTCGGCCTGATGGCATCGCTGCGCGAACTCGTCCAGACGCTCCTCCCAACGGCGGAACCGCTCGTTGATGCGCGCGACGAAGCGATGGCGCGCACCGTCACCTGGGTGCGACTCTTGCGCACGCGACTCCCAGCCTTTGACGGCATGGATGCGGGTGACCTTGCACTGATTCCCGTGGTGACGCTGCGCGCGGTGGCGCCAGATGAGGCGGCGCGCCGCGAGATGGTTGAGTTCCTCGCCAACAGCAATGCGACGGGCATCTTGGCGATCGCGAGCGCCGAGCCGAGCAACGAGGAAGAGACGGCGCTGCAGCACCTTGTTGCAGCGGCGGCGGTCACGCGACTCCCCACACTCCTCGTCCGCGATGTGGAGCCTGCGCAACTGGAGCGCAGCCTCATTGGCGCGGTGGTGAATCGACGCGCCTAGTTGGAGCGGCAGACGGTGACGCTGGAGCGGCAGATTGCAGCGCTTGCGTTGGATGGCCAGGGACTCGACGCACTCGTTGGTGCGCTCGCCGCATTCATTGGGCGCGCGGTTGCACTGGAGGCGCGCGGCGGCACATCGCTCGCGGTTGTTGCGCCTGCCGGGCTACCAGGGAGTGCGGCGGCGGCGAAGGCGGTCTCACGCTACTTAGGGAAGCATCGCGCCGACGGTCAGCGCATTCCACTCCCCGCCGTGCCTGGTGCGCCAGACACGGAGCGTCACGGCGATGGTGAGCGCACCGAAGACGAGGAGTCGCCACTCAGCGACGACGGCGATGAGCGACCAGGTTCGATTGTCTTGCTCGGCGATGAGCCGGTGGCGGAGCGTGATCGTATTGCCTGTGAACGCGTCGCACCGCTCCTCGCACTCGAGATTGTGCGCGTCGCGGCGGAGCTCCCCGCAAATGCGGGACGCGGTGAGACACGAACACTCCCAGCTGAGGGTCCGCCGTGGGTCGCCATTGCGGCGCGCCAACCACGACCACATGAGGCAGACGTCCCCGCGCTGCGCCGCGAACTGCGCCTACTCGCCGGACCGCGCCGCTTCATGTTGCGCGGCAGCAACGAATCACTCGAGGTGCGCATCATTGCCGTCGCCGACGCGTCTGACCCTGGCGCGCAGGAGATCGCCAAGAAAGTTTCCAAACGACTCCACAGACCCGTGGCCGTCTCCAAGCCATTCGCCGATCCTGCCGCACGCCCA
>JBBAWP010000056.1:0-4352 GCA_040397155.1 Candidatus Limnocylindrus sp. | reverse complement strand
GTTGACCGTCTGCTTGAAGTCGTCGTAGTTGTCCGCATCCTTATGCGACCACTTGCGAATCTCACGGATCGTGTCGGCGTGATCCGTGCGTCGATCAAGGTAACCATCCCAGTGCGCGGTGTAGGTGCCAACGGATGGGGCCATCTGGAGGCCGTGCTTTGCAAGGTCAAGCTCGCGAATCACCTGCGGACGCAGCAGGCTCACCAGATACGAAGCGACAGAGAACTTGTAGCCAGGGACTGGCGATTCGGTGAGCGTTGCGCCACCAAGGATGGAGCGTCGCTCTAGGACGAGGGTGCTGAGTCCGGCCTTCGCGAGGTAGGCGGCGGTGGTGAGTCCGTTATGGCCGCCGCCGATGACGATCGCGTTGTACCGTTCCGCCACTGACCCTCCAAGACTCGCCCCGAATCGCTAGGATGCGGGTGCGGGCAATGGTACCGCCAAGAGAGAGTTCAGGAGAGGGGGAGTCGCATGACGCTTGAAACGCCGTTCCACCCTCGTACCGCTGAACTGAATCAGGCTCGCCGCTGGCGCAAGTGGTCCGGTTTCTTTATCGCCGACTCCTATTTCCCAGCGCACGACTTGGAATACCATGCGATCCGCTTCTCCGCCGCACTCTTTGACATCACGCCAATGTGCAAGTACCGCGTCAGCGGCCCAGATGCGGCGAAGCTGGTGAACCGCGTCATCACGCGACGCGTGGATCGCATCAAGCCAATGCGCGTCATCTACACACCGTGGTGCGATCACGACGGCCGCGTCCTTGATGACGGCACCGTCGCGCTCCTTGCCGATGGCTCCTACTTCTGGACCGCCGCAGAACCACAGCACGGTTGGCTCGAAGCGGCAGGCGAAGGGCTGAACGTCACGATTGAGGATCTCACCGAGCGCCTCTGTGCCCTCTCACTGCAAGGGCCATGCTCGCGCGACGTGCTCTCCAGTGCGGTCGGTCGCGACTTGTCTGATCTCCCCTTCTTCGGCCGCGCAGACGTGACCATTGGTGGCGTCCCTGTCAGCATCTCGCGTACCGGCTACTCGGGCGACCTTGGCTACGAACTCTTTATGCCCTTCGAATCAGCGCTCCCCGTCTGGGATGCGCTGATCAAGGCGGGTGAGAACTACACGCTGCGCGTCGCGGGTATGGAGGCGCTTGATGTTGCGCGACTTGAAGCGGGCCTGATCATGGCCGGCGTGGACTATCACTCCGGTCGCACCGCTCGGCACCCGAGCCTCGCCGTCTCGCCATACGAGATTGGGATGGATCGACTCGTTGACCTGGATAAGCCCGCCTTCATTGGGAAGCGCGCACTGATGGATGAGGTTGCCGCAGGTGGTCCTGCAAACCGACTCGTCGGTCTTGAGCTTGACCTGAACATCTTTGAAGACGCCTACCTTGATCTCGGCTACCCGATTGAGCATCCACTCCGCGCCTGGCGCCACGTCACTCCACTCACGCGCAAGGGCGAAACGATTGGCCGCGCAACGAGCGGCACCTTCTCACCACTCCTGAAGCGCTCCATTGCGCTCGGCTTCCTCCCCACAAAGCACGCCGAAGTGGGCAGCACGGTGAGCATTGAGTGGCAGATTGAGGAGACGCGTCAGCAGATCCCAGCCACCGTGGTGCCGCTCCCCTTCTTGGACCTGCCGCGCAAGCGGAGCTAGAGGCGCGCGTTTTCCGCGCCGTTAGAGGCGCGCCGCTCGCTCCACGGGAATCCCCCATGCGTCGGCCACACGTGCCGCGGTGAGCACCTCGCTCGGGGCACCATCACCAACGATCTGACCACCCTTCATCACGATCACTCGCGGGAAGAGATCGCGCACCATATCGAGTTCGTGGAAGATGGCCACCACTGTGCGCGCGCGATCCGCGAGTGCAACCAAGAGATCTGCAATCTCCACGCGATGCTTCAAGTCAAGGTGAACGGTCGGCTCATCAAGCGCGAGGATCGGCGTCTCTTGCGCAAGTCCGAGTGCGATCGCGATCAACTGTCGCTCACCCGCACTCAGCGTGCGCACATCACGCGCCGCAAGGTGCGACGCGCCGACGCGCGCAAGCGCCGCCGCCGCTCGTTCGCGATCATGTGCGGTTGGTCCGCCCGGTCCAGTTCCATGCGGCAGGCGTCCGAGCGCCACCAGTTCGTCGGCGCGCGTCGCAAAGGGGAGGGCAAGATCTGCGCCAACTACAGCAATAGAGCGCGCAATGGTCGCGCGGCTCAACGTGCTGATCGGTTCAGTGCAGAGGATCACCTCGCCTGACGCCACAGGGAGTGTGCCGCTCAAGGCGCGCAACAGCGACGTCTTCCCTGCGCCGTTCGCGCCAACGATTGCCACACGCTCCGCGACGCCAATTTTCAGGTTGATGTTCCGGAGGATCTCTACGTCGTTGATCGTCACACGCACCTCGCGTGCACCGAGCAGCTCATACGACGCGTCCGGCGTCATGGTGGGCTGATCGTGCGCGTCAAGAGCGCGCTCGCGGTCGTTCATAGGGCGTACCCGGCTCTACTTCGATGCAACAGCCAGAGGAGGAACGGCGCGCCGATCAGCGCGGTGATCACGCCGACTGGGACGCCGATCGTGCGCGCGACGCTATCTGCAACGAGAAGGAGGAGCGCGCCACCGATCGCCGAGAGTGGAAGGACCGCGCGCGGGTCCGGACCAACGGCGAGTCGAACGAGATGCGGAACAACGAGGCCAACGAAGCCGATCAGTCCGGCGAGTGCAACGGCGGCGGCAGTCGCGAGTGAGGCGAGCGCCACGCTGATGCGGCGTTCGCGGCGCACCTCCACGCCGAGGTGCATCGCCCCCTCATCACCAAGCAGCAGTGCGGCGAGTGGTCGACCGCGGAGCGCGAGGAGTGTGGTCGCAAGGATCAGCGGGAGTGCCGCGGCGGCGAGTCGTGGCCAGGTGGCGCCATCAAAGCCACCGAGTAAGAAGGAGAAGATCGCGCGCAGGTTTGCGCCGCTCATCAACATCACGAGCGAGAGTGCGGCGGCGAGAAGTGACGCAACCGCGTAGCCCACGAGCAAGACGCTCGCAATGCGCTCTTCGCCGCTCCCAATCCCCGCAACGCGCCAGACGAGCCCAACCGCAGCGAGTGCCCCAGCGAATGCGGCGAGCTGCACGCCGCCAAGCTCCCACGCCACGCCGCTGATCGGCAGCAGGATGGCGACCGCCGCGCCGAGTGCCGCCCCACTGCTCGTCCCAAGCACATACGGATCGGCGAGTGGATTGCGAAGGAGCGACTGAAAGACGCCACCCGCAACGGCGAGCGCGGCGCCAACGAGGATTGCGGCCAGAATGCGCGGCAGGCGCAACTCCATCACGATCGCGGTTGATCCGGCACTCGCAGCAGGTTCAGCGCCGACGCCGATCTGTTGCAGCAAGATGCCGACCACCTCCGTTGGCGGAATAGCAACCGAGCCAACGCCGATCGCAGCGATCGCCACACCACCAAGGAGCAGCGCTCCTGACGTGAAGAGCGTTCGAACGCGCATAGTTGAGCGCACGCTACGGGAGGACGATCTCTGGGTTGATCGCACGGATCAGCGCGGCGAGCGCTTCGGCGAGACGCGGTCCGGGCGTGGTGACTAGGTCACCGTCAATTGGTCGCACATCACCGTTGATCACAGCGGGGATGCTCGACCAGCCTGGTCGCGCCGCCACCGCCTCCGCCGTCACGCCATACGCGGCGTCACCGAGCAGGATCACCGCTGGCGCCGCGGCGATCAGCGTCTCCAGTGAGATCTCATAGACGCCAGGCGTCCCACTTGAGACGAGGCTTCCGCCAGCGAGTGCCACAAGCTCCGCCGCATAGTCGTCTGGCGCAAGGCCGTAGATGGCGGAGGTTGCGTCAATCTCGTAGAAAACGCTCAGGCTCAACGCCTGGTCGACCAGCGAAACGAGTGCCGTGATCTCGCTCTCAATCTCCGCCGTGAGGTCCGCTGCAAGCAGCGTTCGACCAGTGGCGTCTCCGATCAACTGCATCGTGCCGAGCACACCAGAGACGCTCGTTGGGTTCAACGTGACGAGCGTTAGGTTCGCTGCACGCATCGCCGTGATCGCATCCTCCGGCGTGAATGGTGGTGCCGCAACAAAGACCAGGTCTGGCTCCAACGCCACGATCGCCTCTACGTCCACTCCCGTGTAGTTAGCAACCGTTGGCGTAGCGGCGAGTGCCGCGGGGGTGCAGGTGCACTCAGCGATCGCAACCACGCGATCCGTAAGGTCAAGGGCCACGAGCGTCTCCACACTCGCAGGCGTCAGTGCAACGATCGTTGCTGGTTCTTCTTGGATCACAACCTGCGCTCCTGCGTCATCCGTGAGCGTGCGCGGAAACGCCTCTTCGGTCA
>JBBAWP010000055.1:0-4493 GCA_040397155.1 Candidatus Limnocylindrus sp. | reverse complement strand
CGCGCGTCGTTCGGGACGACGAGGTCGGAGGTTCAAATCCTCTCGCCCCGACCAGTACGCTGATCGTGAACATGCGCCCGTAGCTCAGCGGATTAGAGCATCTGGCTTCGGACCAGAGGGTCGGGGGTTCGATTCCCTCCGGGCGCACCACCTCTCTTGTGTACCCTTCACTCCATGGCCACTGATCCGCGCACGCTCCGCATCCCACGCGACCTCCTCCCTGAGGACGGCCGGTTCGGCTCTGGGCCGTCGCGGGTCCGCGATGCGCAGGTAGACGCGCTCGCCTCGCGCGCTGGCCGCGCGCTCCTCGGTACCAGCCATCGCCAGGCACCTGTGCGCGCGCTCGTTGGTCGCCTGCGCAGTGGTGTTGCAACGCTGTTTGCGCTCCCTTCGGATTATGAAGTTGCGCTCGGCGTGGGCGGCTCCACCCTCTTCTGGGATCTCGCGGCGTACTCGTTGGTAGAGCAGCGTTCAGCACACGCGGTCTTTGGCGAGTTCTCTTCGAAGTTTGCGCGCGCGGCGCGTGCGCCACATCTATCCGCGCCACTGGTGGTGGAGGCGGCGCCAGGCTCCCGCGCCGAGCTCGACGCCGCCGCGCGAAGTGACGAGGCCGCATCCATTGATACGTGGGCGCTCGTCCAGAACGAAACGAGCACTGGCGTTGCGTCACCCGTGCGCAGACCGCGCGACGCATCTGGTACCCCTGCGGCTGGGTTGACGATCGTGGATGCAACCTCCGCCGCCGGCTGCGTGGCGTGGGATCCGCTGGAGGCAGACGCCTACTACTTCTCGCCACAGAAGGGGATCGGCGCCGACGGTGGACTCTGGATTGCGGCACTCTCGCCGGCGGCGCTGGAGCGAGCCGAGCGGATGGAGGCGGCGCGATTCATTCCAGGATCGCTCTCGCTCTGGTCCGCGATCCGCGAGAGCCGCAAGGATCAGACGCAGAACACGCCCGCCATCGCCACCCTCCTCCTTGCCGCTGAACAGATTGATTGGTTGAACGGATCCGGTGGGCTGCCGTGGGCGGCGGCGCGCTGCGCCGAATCGTCTGGCCTTCTGTATGCGTGGGCGGAGTCACGCCCGTGGGCGTCACCGTTTGTTGAGGACCCAACGATCCGCTCCAAGAGCGTGGTGACGATCGACCTTGATTCCAAGATTGATGCGGTGCTGCTGCGCGATGTGTTGCGTGCGAACGGGATCGTGGATGTAGATCCGTATCGTTCACTCAAGCGCAACGGCATCCGCGTTGGAACCTTCCCCTCTGTTGAGCCGGATGATGTGAGTGCGCTGATCGCCTGCGTTGATTGGGTCGTGGAGAAGATCGCGCGGCAACCGAATGAGAGCAGTCCGTCAGGCACACCGGCGCTCGCCCTGCTGCAGTCCCGCGGTGTTGCGCACACGGTCCACACGTATGCAATTGACGAACCGTCTGGAGCGGCGGCGCACCGCGGCGAGCGCACCCCCTACGGCGCCGCCGCGGCCGCGGCACTCGGCGTCTCACCCGCTCGACTCTTCAAGACGCTCGTCCTGGTGCTTGAGGGTGGGCGTGCAGGTGGCGAGCTCGTCCTTGCGGTGGTGCCGAGTGATGCCACGCTCTCCGAGCGCGCGGTGGCGCAGGCGTTCGGCGCAAAGCGCGCCGAGCTTGCGAGCGAGGCGCAGGTCCAGCGCGCCACGGGCTCGGTGCCGGGTGGGGTGAGCCCGCTCGGCAGTCGGAAGGCCATGCGCACGCTGATCGACGCGAGCGCCGAGGGGTTCACCACGCTGCTGGTCTCCGCGGGGCGTCGCGGGCTCGCCGTGGAGCTGGCGCCCGCGGATCTTGCGGCGCTCTGCACCGCTTCCTACGCGCCGATCGCGGTGAAGTAGCATCTCTTTATGAGCAGGCAGCAGACGTCGAAGCGGCGAGCACCTTCAATGGTGGTTCGCGCACGCGCCGCGCTCACGCCGTTCGCGAGCGTTGGTGTGGCGGCGGTGATCCTGCGCGCCTTCCTTGGCGGGACGATGCTCTACGCAGGCGCTGACAAGCTCATCCTGGATGCACGCTTCCTCCAGACGGATGGGGTCGGCTCGATCGGCGAGACGCTGCGCTTCTTTGTGACGGCGGGTGGTCCGCTCGCGCCGCTTGTGGAAGCGGTCGGGCTCTCGCAGCCGGTCGCTGTTGGCGCGGCGATGGCGATCGCGCAACTTGTGGTTGCAGGTTCGCTCCTCACCGGCTCATGGGTGCGAAGCGGCGCGCTGCTCGGCGCGGCAATCTCGCTGACGCTTGCACTCACGTCAACGTGGGGGGTCAGCCCGTATTACCTGGCCAACGACCTGCCGTATCTCGTCGGCTTCCTGGCGCTCGCCGCGCTCGGCGACGGCGGGATGGCGCGCGTCGGTGCTCCTGCGTCACGCGGGTATGATCCGGCGCGGCGCGCGGCGCTCGTCAGTGGCGCGGGCATCTTCGCGGTGATCGTTGCACTCGTACTCCTGGATCGCGCGCGCCTTGGATCACTCCTCTCCGGAGGAAGTGCATCAAATGGGACGCCGGTACCTTCATCAACTCCCGCAACGTCGCCCTCTCCTGATCCGAGCGCTACCGCCGCTCCTTCTGATGAAGGCGGCGACGATGACGACGACGATGACGACGATGACGGAGGGACAAAGACGCCGAAGCCGAGTGAGTCGGCGACGAGTGGTGGCGGAGGTGGTGCAGGAGGTGGCACCGTGATTGACGGTGGGAAGGGCCTCGGATCAGGGCAAGCGCTGAACTTCTCCGCGGGCGGGACCGCGGCAGTGCTGCTCAAGGATGGCAGCACGTTCCGCGCCTTTGAACGCGCCTGCACCCATCAGGGGACGAACGTCGACTGGCAGTCGGGGAGCGGCAGTTTTTACTGCAGCAACCACGGCGCACGCTTCTCAGCAACGGGTGATGTGCTCGTTGGTCCAGCGCTCACGCCGCTCCGCCCGATTGAAGTGAGCGTTGCGGCTGATGGCAGCGTCACCTACCGCAGGTAGCGGCGGCTCCGCGCCGCTCGCCTTCGCCACACGCCACCCGCGCTTGGGCGCGGCGCTCGGCGCACTCGCCATCTCGCAATCGTCGCCCCTCGCCAAGCTCTCTGGCGCATCACCCGCTGTTGTCACCCTCTTCCGTGGAATCTTCGCCCTCCCGTTCCTTGTGCTCCTTGCGCGCCGCGAAGGTCATGCGCCATCGCGCCGCGACCGAGGTCTCGCCCTCTTTGCGGGCGGGCTCTTCGCGCTCGACCTGCAGTGCTTCCACATCTCAATCCCGTTGCTCGGCGTTGCACTGGCGACCGTCGTGCCAAACGCGCAGGTCTTCATCGTGGGTCTGTTTGCGGCACTCGCGGGCGAGCGAACCCCCGGTCGTGCGCTCGCCGCGATTCCATTTGCACTGCTCGGTCTGCTCATGCTCGCCCGCGTGGTCGATCCGTTCGGTGAAGGCGTCCTTGGTTCGGGGGTGGTGGCGGCGGGGAGCGATCCAGCACTCGGGGTGATCTGGGCACTCGGTGCTGCCGCGTTCTATGGCCTCTACCTGGTGATCACGCGGCGCATCTCCACCGCATCAAGCGCCGTTGGGCCGTTCACCATGCTGCGCGACTCGGCGATCGGGATGATCGGCACCTCGCTCGTGCTGGCACTGCTGACGGGGAGCCTGCTCCCGCCCGACCTAGGCCCTGGACTCGGCTGGCTCCTCCTGCTTGCACTGATGTCGCAGGTGCTCGGCTACCCGCTGATCAACGCCTCCATCCCACACCTCCCGAGCGTGGTCGGCTCGGTGCTCCTCTTTGTGCAGCCGCTGATGACGCTGGTCGCGGGAGTGGTCATCTTTGGTGAAGTCCCTACGCCCGGGCAACTGGTGGGCGCACTAGTCCTCTTTGGCGGTGTGTTAGTGGCGGCGCGCAAGTAGCGCGTTACGCGCTCGGCTTCACCAGCGTCAAGACGCGCGCAGGATTCTTGATCGTGATCTGGTCAATGGTCTTCTGATCCACTCCCGCTGCGAGCATGCGCGGCAAGAACGTCTTCTGTAGATACGTGTAGCCGTTGCCTCCGTAGGAGAGGAGCTGCGAGTCGTGGCAGACATCCTGGCTCAACATGATCTGCTTCTCGAACCCCTCGTTGAGAAGTGTCTTGATGAGCTCAATCACCTTCGGTTCGCCGGCGCGTTCAAGTGGTGTGAAGTTCATGCCCAGGAAGTCGGCCTCAAGCGTTGCGCCGCGCTTCACAATTTCGCGCCAGTACTCAGCGCGTGGCCAAGAGTCGGTATGTCCGATCACCACACGCGCGGGATCGAGCCCTGCGTCTTCAAGAATCGCAAGTTGTGCAAGTCCCACCGCGCTCTGTGCCGCATGGGTGGTGACCGACGCGCCCGTACGCTGCGCGGCACGTGCTGCGGCGCGGAAGACGCGTTCTTCTTGTGCTGTCACCCACGGCTTATCTGTGCCGATCTCACCGATGATTCCCGGTCGCACGGGGCCGTTCGGCCCAGGGACGCC
>JBBAWP010000054.1:3356-4710 GCA_040397155.1 Candidatus Limnocylindrus sp. | reverse complement strand
GCGGATCGCGGCAACGTCATATGGCTTCATGGGTCCTCCTACTCGCTGATCCTAGTGCGCGCGCTTCGCCAGCGCGCACCGGCGCGCGCAACGAGTGCAATGCCCGCGCCGATGAGGAGCGGGAGGAGGAGGGCGCCGACCAGGCCGAGAAGCCCGCCTGGCCCCGTCGCAACTCCACCGTTCCGCGCATCGCCGCTCTCAGGGCTCACCACCTGGTCAGGGGCGGGTGACGCAGTGGCGTTCACGCTCGCGGAGATCTCGCCGAGAAGTCCCACAAGTGCGACGCCAGTGGTGAGCACGCCCGCAACGAGTGCGGCGAGAGTGAGGAGGCTCACCGCAAGGCTGCCGCGCGCTTCGCTCCCAAGGATCCGAAGTGCATCACGACGATCAAGGGTGGTGAGGACGAGCGGTTGCCCCGCACCACCTGCGGTCAACGTGCCGTTGCGGAGGAGCCCCACCACCGTCCCGCGATCGAGGGTGCTGATCTGTTCCAGGACGACGCGCGCGGTGAGTGCAGGTGCGCTCGCCGCAAGTTCTGCGACCAGTGCGGATGTTGCGGCCTCCTTGAAGGTGCGCCCAGATGCGACGAGTTCGGCAACGCTCCCTTCCCACTGACGTTCAATGACGACAAGGCCGTCGCCGAGCAACGCGGCATCAACTTCAATGGAGGCGCTGGAGCTTGCGACGAAAAACGGTACGTTGCGCACTGCGCGTTCAAGTTCGCGCCAGGTGTCACCTTCGCGCACGAGGACGCGCTCGCGACGATAGACAAGTGGACGGTGATTCTCATCGTCAAACGCTTCAGCCGCATCAATGCTCCCCTGCACGGCGAGGTAGCGGTCTTCACCAACGAGCAGCGCCTCTTCTGGTGTGACTGGGGCAAGGCCCGCCATCAGACGCGCCGAGCGAGCGCGTGTGCCACCACGACGACTCGCCCAGACCGAGAGTGTGATCAGTCCGACACCAAGTGCGAGCAGTAGCGCGCTCATCCGAGCGCTCGTCCCGTTGCAGGATCAATTGACTGCGTTGCGCCAGCAATGCTGGTGAGGATCAACTGTCCGCCGAGTAGCTCTGCGGCACCAACAACGTCGGTGTGAGCGAGACGCCACTTCACTTCGCCGTCGGCGCGGATTGCCCACGTCTCCACCTCGCTCTGAATAATGACGTGATCAATGCGCGGTGACGCCGCGAGTGCCACCACAGGAGTGCCGGTTTGATGGAGCCAGGCGAGCGCTCCAGTGCGCGATGCAAACGCATAGACGGTGAAGCCGTAGCCCACCACAAAGAGTCCGCCTTCGTCCCAGTGCAGCGCGCGCGGCTCGTCGTAGATTGCGGATGCAAGTCGCACCGCCCA
>JBBAWP010000054.1:0-3256 GCA_040397155.1 Candidatus Limnocylindrus sp. | reverse complement strand
CCCAGTGCAGCGCGCGCGGCTCGTCGTAGATTGCGGATGCAAGTCGCACCGCCCATGCGCCACCAGGATGCTCCACGCGCATCTCCATGCGGCAGAGTCGATCAGGATCCGGCTCCGCACCTGCGCCGAGTGCGCCGTGATCGGCGAGCGTTGCCCCCGCCTCTGAGAGGGCGAAGACGGCGGCCGCCTGGCCGCTGCTCCCCCAGGTGGCGCGAACACGCAGGCCTCCAGGGAAGCTCGTAATCAGGCTGCGCGGCTCTCCAGCACCGGCGGGGATTGGGGCTGCGGCACGGTCGTTCATTCCACGATTCTACGCGCGTCGTACGATGACCCAATGAAGGCGATCCTCTTTGACTGGGACGGGACGCTGATCGACACGGCCGAACACGTGTATGAGGCGAACGTGGAGGTGATCAAGTCGATCGGCCTCCCCCCGCTTAGCCGCGAGCTCTACGGCCTTCACTACTCACCCAACTGGCGTCGCATGTACGCGGCGCTCGGCGTTCCTGAGCCGTTAGTAGAAGGGGCGGCCGAAATCTGGCACGGTGCGTATCGCGGCCACGAGGCGGATCTCCTCCCCGGTGCGCGCGCCGCACTTGAGCGACTCGTTGCGGCGGGGATTCCGATCGGCGTGGTGACGGCGGGAGACCGGAAGGTGGTCTCCGGGCAACTGAAGCGAACGGGCGTCGCCGACCTTCTCGGCTCAGTGGTCTACGGCGATGACATCACGGAGCAGAAGCCGCACCCGGAACCACTGCGCCGCGGCCTCGCGGCACTCGGCCACGGGAGCACGCCGGATCTGGCGGCCTACCTCGGCGACACGCTGGATGACGTTCGCATGGCGCGCGCGGCGGGACTCCGGGCGATCGGGGTGCAGTCACCCTTCTTTGATCCGGAGCGATTCCTTGCAGAGGCAGATGCCCACGAACACGCCGAATCCGTCGCGGCGTGGGTTGACGCGTATCTCGCGGCGCGAACGCGCTAGAATCACCGCATCGCGACAGGGGAGCGCCAAAGGGCGCTGAGAAACGGGAGAACCCGTGACCCTACGAACCTGATCCGGGTCATGCCGGCGAAGGGAGACGCAGGAGCCCTGTGCGATAGAGAGTGAGGGCATCTGCGCGCACTGATCCTTGCCGGAGGCGACCAACCGACTCGCGCCGCGCTTGACGCCGCGTGGCCGGGCTGGTCTGACGCTGATCTCGTGATTGGCGTCGATGGCGGCGCGCGCGCCGCGGCGCCACTCGGCCTCACCCTCCATCTGATCGTTGGCGACTTCGACACACTCCGCGCGGAAGAGGTGGACGCGTTCGCCGCGCAGGGTGTCCGCGTTGCACGTTCACCACACGACAAGGATGCAACGGATACGGAGCTTGCACTGCTCGCCGCGTGTGATGAAGGGGCGTCGCGCGTTGAAATCCTCGGCGCGCTCGGCGCGAGCGGCGGTCGCAGCGATCACTCGCTCGGCACGATCGCGCTCCTTGCGCATCCGCGTGCACGCGCTGTTGACTGCTCGCTGCTTGATGCGACGAGTCGCATCCGCCTCTTGACCGGACCCGCGCGATTTGCATCGGATGCCGCTGCTGGGGCCGTGATCTCGCTGATCCCATGGGGTGGCGGCGCTACGGTCAGCACTGAGCGACTGCGCTGGCCGCTGCAGTGCGAGCAGTTGCACGAAGGGAGCACGCGCGGACTCTCCAACGAAAGTCTTGGCGCGCCGTTTGTTGAGGTGCATGACGGTTCACTGCTGATCAGCGAAGGGCCAGACCTACGCGATCAGACGCAGAAGGAGTAAGGAGGAGCAGATGAACACACGGTGGAGCCTGATGGATCTTGTGACACTCTCGGTGATCGGGATCAGCTGCGGCGCACTCTTCGCAGGGTGGAACCTACTCTGGGGTGCGCTCACACCGCTCTTTGCACTCGTCCTCCCACTGCAGTACCTGCTGCTCGCGGGGACGTGGGTGATCGCCGGACCGCTCGCAGGCCTGATCATCAAGCGACGCGGCGCCACACTCTTTGGCGAGTTGATCGCCGCTTCGGTCTCGTTCTTCCTTGCAAGCCAGTGGTCCATTGATGCGCTCTTCTCTGGAGCGGCACAGGGGCTCGGTGCAGAAGTCGTCTTCCTCCTCTTTGGGTATCGCGTCTGGGGCTGGCCCGTGGTCGTTGCCGCTGGCGCGGCCTCCGGTGTTGGCATGGCGCTGCATGATCTGCCGCTCTACTTCGCAGGGGTTGACGCAAGCTACGCCGCGCTGTTGGCGGCGGCGATGGTCGCGAGCAGCGCGCTCCTCGGTGGCGGCGGTGCGCTGCTGCTGCACCGCGCCTTGCGACGCAGCGGCGCACTTGACGCGATTGGTGCCTGAGTCGCTGCCTGAGATCGAGATCGCCAATCTGGTCTGGCGACCAGCGGGTGCCGCCGCGCCGACGCTCGATCTGCGCGGATACAGCCTGCACGTCCGAGGCGGCGAAACGCTGCTGATTAGCGGCGCATCTGGAGCCGGGAAGAGCACGCTCGCCGCAGCATGCGCCGGACTTCTCGGCACACTCGTACCTGGCGAACTGCAGGGGACGCTTCGCGTGGGCGGCGTTGATCTTGTTGCAGCGGCTGCCGCGCGTGAACCGGGCCCACCCGCAACGCTCCTCGAGCAGATCGGCGTGATCCTGGCGGGGCCGGCGCCGCGCCATGCGCTCCCTCGACTCGCAGATGATGTGGCGCTCGCACTGGAGAGTCGCGGAGTTCCCGCAGCGTTGATTCATGCGAAGGTGCGAGCCGCAATCACCACCGCTGGACTTCCGGAGCGCGCGGGCGAGAGTGATGTGGATCGCTTGAGTGGAGGGGAGCGAGCGCTCGCCGCGGCGGCGACCGCACTGGTTACTGACCCCGCGCTCCTGATTGCCGACGAACCACTCGCCGGTCTTGACGAGACGCGAGCCGCCGCGCTTGTCACGCAGATCGCAACGCTCCAGGCGACGTGCGTGCTCGTTACCCACGAGCTAGAGCCGCTCTCTTTTGCAACACACACGATTCACCTTGGAAACGGGCGCGTGGTTCCGCGCCCCGCAGTGCTCAGCGTCGGAGGGCTCAGCGAGCCGTCCGCACCGGTTGCGTCAGGCTCGGTGAACAGCGCCGTGGTTCTGCAACTGTTTGCTGCATCAAGTGCGGATCGGCCGAACGTGCCCCCCGTGAGCATCACGATGCATGCGGGGGAGTTGACGCTCTTGCGCGGCGAAACAGGGAGCGGCAAGTCAACACTCC
>JBBAWP010000053.1:0-4783 GCA_040397155.1 Candidatus Limnocylindrus sp. | reverse complement strand
ACGGAAGGGAGCGACCTAAAGCGATATCTCCGCCCAACGGCTGATGCGGAAGGGCTTCGCGAAGGCCTCCGTGCACGCTGGGCGGCTCGTGACGATCGCTATTCGGAGCTGCGCGATGCGGAGACGGCGAGTCGTCTGCCGAAGGTGGAGATGTTCCGCGTCGGCGGCTGATTGCAGCGCGCACCGAGTTTTCCACAATCGCGATCTGAGCCCACGCTCCCCGTGGAGAAGTCCTCGTAACAGTCCCGTAAGTTGGTGGATAACTCCCTTCACCCGCACGTGCGTGACTGGGATGCTCTCGGTAGCCCGAAGAGGCCAGCGGTGAGACTGCCGACCGAGCAATCGGCCAGGCGGAACGGACTGCGGTGATGACGGGATCGAACTGATCGGCAACGATCAGAGCTGGTGAAGGACCACCAACGCACAAGGCTACTTGTGTAGTTGGAGCGGAGGGTCGCCAGGGAACTCGGCCATTCGGCTTGAGTGACTCGATCCGATCCCACAGCGGAGGGGAATCGGCGTGCAAGCGTCGCCCCCGACATCGGACCGGTCACTTCGGGTGCAACCTTTTCTTGGGCCCTCTGGCTCTCGGATCTCCTGCGGGCTACTCCGCGATCGGCAGCGCGCGACCGTTCGCCTTCGCCGCAGCGGCACGTTCAGCCCATGCGCCGAGCACTTGGTCCTTGTGCGGCCGGATTGGGCAGTGGCCATCCTTGTTGCCAGACTCGTCGCAGTAGCCGAGTGGGACGCACTTCGGCGCGAGGAAGCTGCCGAGGAAGGGGCTCACCGCAAAGACCTCGTGACGGATCAGCTGGAAGAGGCGACGAATCTCCCACTGCGCCATGGTGCAGAGGCGAAGGCCTGACATGTGAATGAGGGCACGCAGGTTCACGGTCATGATCAGATTGGTGCGCGTGGCATTCGGGAAGACGAAGCGCGCATCTTCTGCAGGGATGCCCGCCTCTACGAGATCCCCGTAGAGACCGAGCGCACCCTGCGTCGCCTCTTCGAATCGAGCGCGCACGGTCTCGTCCGCCTCCGCTACGGATCCTGGCAGCATCGTGGCCGCCTTCTTGAAGGTGACGTATCGCTGCGACTGCTGGTCGAAGGCGACGCCCGCGCGGTGTCGGACGAGCTGATGGCTCAGCGTGCGCGTAACGCCGGTGATCGCAAAGGTGAAGACGATGTGTTCAATGGTGCTGCCGTGTCCAGACTCAATCACGCGATTGACGAGCTCACGCTGTTTTGCTGGGTCGATCTCACCAGCAACAGCACGGCGGTAGATCTCTTCCGGTGGTAGTTCCGAGTAGCAGGTTCGGCAGGCGGTATAGATGATCGGCACATACGAGCGCTCAACAATCTCTCGATCAGGGAAGAGCATTGTGGCGCGCATACCAAGGTCGTGACGCCCCGGATTCTTTGGGATGCCGCTCTTCTCTTTCATCTCATCCTCCCTGCTGCGCCCTGCTCTAGTAGTAGTCCGAACAGGAGAGGAAGTAGCCGCAGCTGCAGATCAGCTTGCACTTGCGGTCAAGCATCTGCGCGCCGCAGTTGGCGCAGCTGGTCATCACAAGGCCTGGGTCTTCGCTGAAATCAACCGAGCCTTCGGCACTTGTGGGCATCTGGGCACTCGACGGCGAAGGGAGGACTGCCTCTCCGTGTGTTGGGTGCAGTTCGGTCGTCATGCAGCGATCCTATCGCGACGCGGGGCTGCTGGCGTCGCCTGTTGGGCGCGCCAGCGACTCCCACGGGCCGCCGAGCCCGAGGCGCTGGCCGACAAGTTGGCACGCCGTTGCGGCAACGAGCGTTGGGCTGCTCCCTTCGGGGAGGATTCGGACGACATTAAGGTCCGCCTCTCCAACGATCAGCGTCTTGCGCACGTAGTCGTGAAGCGCCTGCCATTGCTCGCCAACCATGAGGAGCGGCCGTGCGTCGCTTCCCACCTGGAGGAGATTCCACGAGACCACAACCTCGGCGAGGGTTCCGAGTCCGCCATCCAGCGCAATCAGGAGATCAACCTCGGAGAACTTCCGCAGTCGCTCAAAGAGATCCTTGCTGTCCAACTTCTCGGTGACGTAGCGGTTGGCGGGGAGGCCATCCCATGAGGTGACGGTGTAGCCGATCACTTCGCCGCCCACGTCGCGTGCCCCCTTGGAGACCGCCTCCATGACGCCGGCGTACCCGCCCGTTGCCACGATAAATCCTTCGCCAGCGAGCGCGCGTCCTACGGCGACGGCGTACTGATAATGCTCGTCGGTCTCAGGGAGTCGAGCGGATCCGTAAACCCCGACGATTGGGACGCCAGCCCTCGCGCTGGCGTTCACTCGCAGCGTGTGCCGACGGGTGGGAGCGTGCCGTCAATCAGGAAGGCGATCGCTGCATCATCAATGCACTCGCTCTTCCCGCCAACGGCGGTGTGCCCTTCGCCAACGTAGGTGAGGAGGAAGCCGCTCTTCAGTGTTGCGGCCATCTCCTGACTCCACTTGTATGGGGTTGCTGGGTCACCAGTGGTGCCCACCACCATGATCGGCGGTGCGCCAGCGCCATCCACGATCTCGGGCATTGGATCCACATTGACGTTCGGCCAGACGCCGCAGAGGAGGCCGCTCGCCGCCTGCCCAAAGGCGAAGTCGGGCGCGCGGTCTTTGAAGCGCTCATAGATCGCGCGGTACTTGGCAATGGAGGTGCTCGCCGGATTGTCGGTGCAGTTGATCGCAGGGAAGGCCTCCATGCTGTTTGACCGGAAGCCACTTACGGTGCGATCGTTGTACGCATCCGCGAGGAGTGCGATCAACTCGCCATCTCCCTGGGAGAGCTCATCGAGCGCTTGAACGGCGTAGTCCCAGTAGTCGCGGTTGTAGAGGGTGATGATGATCCCAGTCCAGGCGAGGGTGGAGTTCACCGTGCGCCCATCGGCGAGCTCAACAGGACGCTCGTCAACCTTCTCAAAGAGTGCATCCATTGACTTCCGTGTCTTGCCGTCCCCGAATGGGCAGTCGCTATCTGCGTCACACCAGGCCATCACGCGGTCAAGCGCACCCTGGATTGAGACACCCTGCTCGCCGTACTCAGAGTCGTCATCCGGTGAAGGGTCGATCGCGCCGTCCAAGATCAGGTTGCCGACGGAGTTTGGATAGAGGGTGGCGAAGACGGAGCCGAGCGACGTGCCGTAGCTGTAGCCGATGTAGCTGAGCTTCTCGACACCCATGGCGGCGCGGATCGACTCCATATCGCGCGCCGACGCGGTGGTTCCAATGTACGGAAGGACGTCAGAGGATCCGGCGGCGCACTTATCTGCGAACCACTTCGCGTCTTCTAGGGCCGCATCCCAGTCCGTCTGGGTTGGGGTCTCGTTGTCGCTCCCCGGTTCAGAGATCCAGATATCCATCTCTTCGTCAGTGAGGCACTCCACAGGGAGGCTGCGCTGCACGCCGCGGGGGTCCCAGGTGACAAGGTCGAATCGGTTGCCGATCTCGGCTGGAACAATGGCGCGCCCGTTGTCTGCAAGGATGTCGATCCCAGATGAACCCGGGCCGCCGAAGTTCAGCAGGAGTGGGCCGACGCGGTTCTCCTGATCAGCGGCGGGGAGGATTGCGAGTGCGATCTCCGCGGTTGGGCCGCTCGGGTTGGCGTAGTCAAGCGGAACCTCAATGGTTGCGCAACGAATCTCCGGATGGTTCCCAACGATTGGATCATCTTTACAGCTCTGCCAATCGATTGACCCAGTGACCGTGCCGCTCCCCGAAGGGCTCGGCGATACGACCGTGCCGCCGCCGCAGGCGGCAACGATCACGGAGGTGACGAGTAGGGTGAGTGCGACCCAGCGCCAGTTACGGCGCTGGGTGCGCGACTCGTTGATTGTCACCCGGGGTCAGCTGCAGCCGCTGGTGGTGCCGCAGGTCATGCACTTGTAGCAGGCCGCGTTTCGCACCATGATCGCGCCGCACTCTGGGCAGCTCGGTGCATCCGACTGGTTCTGGAAGCCGAGCCCTGCACTTGCGAGGACTTGGCCTGCACCGCTCGCCGCTGGCGCTGCCGCCTTGACGGGAGTCGCTGCCTTCAGCTCAACCGGTGCGGAGGTTGTGGCGGATGCCGTACCTCCGCCCTTACCGCAGGTGCAGTCTGGTCCGCACGACTCCGCCGCTGCGCCAACGCGCACCGTGGCTGGAAGTGAGCCGAGTACTGGCCCACCGTCCGCTCGCTCCTGGAGGCCGAGCGCCGCGCGATCAGACTCTGGGAGGAAGCGGCTTCCCAAGTAGCGGAAGACGTAGTCCACGATCGACTTCGCGATCGGGATCTCCGCGTTTCCGGTGAAGCCGCTCGGCTCGAAGCGCACGTGCGCAAACTTGTTCACAAGGTCTCGCAGCGGCACGCCGTACTGCAGCGCAACGCTGACCGTCGTGGCGAAGGTGTCCACCAGTCCGCTGACCGTTGAGCCCTCCTTCGCCATCTTCAGGAAGATCTCGCCCGGCTGGCCATCTTCATAGAGACCAACGGTGAGGTAGCCCTCCTGCCCACCAATGTCGAAGCGGTGTGTGATCGCCGTGCGCTCCACTGGGAGGCGTCGGCGGGTGACACCGGTACCGGCGAGCACGTTGCTGCTTGCAACAGGCTCGTCCTTCTTCTTGCTGGTGTTGAGTGGCTGGGAGCGCTTCGAGCCATCGCGATAGATCGCGATCGCCTTCAGCCCAAGCTTCCACCCTTCCAGGTAGACGCTCTCAATCTCCGCGGCGGTGGCAGCCTCTGGCATGTTCACCGTCTTGGAGATTGCGCCGGAGAGGAA
>JBBAWP010000052.1:0-5407 GCA_040397155.1 Candidatus Limnocylindrus sp. | reverse complement strand
CTCCTGGTGAGCGTTGCGCGCGCGGTGATTGAACGCCTTACACTCGCCGTATGAGCCCACTTGATGCGCGGCCGGTTGCGGGAGACGTAGCGCCGCCCTTTTCTCTGCGCGATGCCGACGGCGTTGAGCGCACACTCAGCGCCGCTGCTGGCAGCTGGCTCGCCCTCTACTTCTATCCAAAAGACGACACTCCGGGTTGCACGATTGAAGCCTGTGAGTTTCGAGATGCGGAGCGCGCGCTGCAGGAGGCTGGCGCGATCGTCTGGGGGGTGAGCCCGGATGATGAGGCGAGCAAGGCCGCCTTCCGCGACAAGTTCCAACTCAACTTTCCCATCCTTGCCGACGTGGGCCACGAAGTGGCCGAGGCGTACGGGGTTTGGGGGGAGCGCACGGTGGGGGATCGCACCTTTACAGGGACGTTCCGCGTCACCTTCCTGATCAACCCTCAGGGGAGGGTGGCACGGGTCTGGGGGAGCGTCACGCCGACCGGTCATGCGGCGGAAGTGCTCGCGGAGATCGAGGCGCAACGAGCCTGATCCGCCGTTCGACGCCGAAGGCGTCCACGAGGAGCCCCTGCTAGAATTTCCTCAGAGAAACGCGGTCCCACCGTCGGCAAGAAAGGTTGATCGTGACCCTCGAGACGCAGGACTTTCTGGTTCAACCAGTCGATGCTTCGTGGCTTCAATGCAACATTGAGTGCCAAGAGGCCTGCCCCGTTGGCACCAACTGCCGCGGGTACCTGAACCTCGCCGCCGAGGGGAAGTTCGAAGAGGGGTACCTCCTCTCCCGCGAGCCGAATCCGATCGCCGCGATGTGCTCCTACGTCTGTTCCGCCCCGTGTGAGCGCGCCTGCCGCCGTGGTGACATTGATCGCCCGCTCGCCATCCGCGCAATGAAGCGATTCCTCGTTGAGTGGCACGCCGCATCGGGGATCCCTGATGTTGCGCCGCAGATCACCCCGCGCGCCGAGCGCGTCGCGGTGATCGGTGCCGGACCCGCTGGTCTCTCTGTGGCGCGCGAGCTCGCCGTCAAGGGCTACCAGGTCACCGTCTATGACAGCCTGCCGTACGGCGGCGGCACCATGCTCATTGGCGTCCCAGCGTTCCGCCTGCCACGCGAAGCAATTGAGACCGACGTCCGCCTGATTGAGAAGCTCGGCGTGAAGTTTGTTTACAACACGCAGATCGGACGCGACATCACCTTTGAGCAGTTGCAGAAGGACTTCAATGCGATTGCTATCTGCGCAGGGGCCATGGATCCGGTTGCACTCGACATTCCAGGAAGTGATCTTGAAGGCCTCGTCTACGGCGTCGACTTTATGAAGAGCGCCAACCTTGGCGAGCCGCTCAGCGTTGGCCGCGACGTGGTGGTCATCGGTGGTGGGTACACCGCCATGGACTGCGCGCGCACCTCGCTCCGTCACGGCGCAGAACACGTCACCATCGCTTATCGCCGCACGCGCTCCGAACTTGTTGTTGATGAAGAGGAGCTCGGCGAAACGGAACGTGAAGGCGTGGACATGGCCTTCCTCGTCTCACCACTCGAGTTGATCGGCGAGAACGGGAAGATCACCGGCGTGCGCATGATCAAGAATCGACTCGGCGAACCGGACGCATCTGGTCGACGCAGCCCTGTCCCAATTGAGGGCTCTGAGTACATCTTGAAGGCGGACAACGTCATCCCTGCTGTGTCGCAGGCGGCAGACCTCACCTTCCTCCCCGTGCAGAGCAGCTTTGAAGTTGCGCGCGGTCGAGTAAAGGTTGACCCAGCCACGTACGCCACCAACATCCGTGGCGTCTGGGCGTGCGGAGACTTCGTCACCGGTCCCGCAACCATGATTGAGGCGGCGGGCCACGCGAAGAAGTGCGCGTATGCCATTGACCGCTACCTTGCTGGCGCGGTGCAGGTTCAGATCGATGCGAACGTGCGCATCACCAGTTCATGGCGCCACGACATGCCGGAGTTCTACGACCGCATTCCGCGTCAGCACATCCCCGTCCTTCCGCTTGCGGAGCGACTCCCATCGGCCGACGCCACGGTGAACTTCACCACACAGGTTGAGCTCGGCTACGGCGCGCAGCAGGCGATCGCCGAGAGCACGCGCTGCCTGATGTGCAACTACAACATCTGGTTCGACCCAATGCGCTGCGTCCTCTGCGGCGCCTGTGCCGACGTCTGCCCTGAGGGGGTGATCCACATGGTGGACATCAATCAACTGAAGGCTGAGGGGGCGCTCCCAGAGCTCTCCGAGGCGTACGGCTGGGAGAACGGCGGGGCCATGATCCTGGACGAGGAGCGCTGCATTCGCTGCGCCCTCTGCGTCAAGCGCTGTCCCTTCGACGCCATTACGATGGAGAAGTTCGAACTGCAGGAGATCAGCTCGGATGGGCGCCTCTATAAGGAGTCCTACCGAGACGGTCAGCTCGCAGGAGTGGCCGGCACAGGAGGGGGAGCACAGTGAGCCTACTCGCGAAGGTCGATCAGGCGGTCCGCCGATCCTCCGCATGGCGCTCCATCTTCCGTAACTCCTACCCGAACGACGAGCGTAGTCGCGCCTACGCGGTGATGAACAACGTCTTCCTCCACCTTCACCCGGTTCGCGTGCGTCAACACGCGGTGAAGTTCGCCTACACCTTCTGCCTCGGTGGCCTCAGCTTCTTCCTCTTCCTCGTGCTTACTGTGACCGGCGTCTATCTGATGTTCTTCTACGCGCCGTCCGCGACGCAGGCGTATTCAGACATCCTGAAGATCCAGACGCTGGTGCCGTTCGGACAGATCACGCGGAACATCCACCGCTGGGGTGCGCACTTGATGGTCTTCTTCGTCTTCCTTCACATGATGCGCGTCTTCTATCACGGTGCCTACAAGCCACCGCGCGAATTCAACTGGGTGGTCGGTGTGGTCCTCCTCTTCTTGACGATGATGCTCAGCTTTACCGGCTACCTGCTGCCGTGGGACCAGATCGCTTACTGGGCGATCACGATCGGTTCAAACATGGCCGGATACGCGCCGCTGCTCAACACGCCATCCAAGCTCCTCCTCCTCGGCGGACTTGAGGTTGGACAGAACACGCTGCTGCGCTTCTATGTGCTGCACGTGATGGTCTTGCCACTCCTCGCGGCAGTCTTCCTCGCGGTCCACTTCTGGCGGATCCGCAAGGATGGCGGCATCAGCGGGCCACTATGAGCGGGGCGCGGCGATGAGCGACGAGCAGCGCCCAGCACCAGTCGCGCCAGTTGATCCTTCGCGCCGAACGGAGATTGACAAGCAGCGCGTGCCAATGGCAGCGCGTCCGTATCGACTCCTCGCGCTCGTGAAGCAGGACGCGGTGGTCCGCGTCCAGAAAGAGCCAGACGACACGGTGATGACCTGGCCACACCTGCTCACCATTGAATTCCTCGCAGCAGTTGCAATGAGCATCTTCCTGTTGCTCCTCGGCCTCTTCATCAATGCGCCGCTCGAAGAGCTCGCAAATCCAAATGTCACCCCCGCGGTGGCAAAGGCGCCGTGGTACTTCCTCGGACTCCAAGAGCTGCTCGCCTACTTCCATCCAACCGTTGCTGGTGCGCTGACTCCAGCCGCCATTCTCGTTGGCAGCGCGCTGATCCCATATCTGGATCGACGCAACCTCCACAGCACGCGACCATCGGATCGAAAGCTTGAAGTTTCACTCTTCTCGATCCTCTGGGCGCTTGGCCTCGCCGTCACCTTTATCGGCATCTTCTTCCGTGGTCCTGGCTACTCATTCGTGTTGCCGTGGGTGAACGGCTTCTTCTTCAGCTTGTGATGGGAGGCGTGCAGTGAGTCATTACGGCGTCGAACCGGCAGACAAGCCGAAGGCCCTCACGTCGCAGACGATCAAGGCGCTGCGCCACGAAGAGGTGAAAGGGATCTCGCGTCGTCGCCTCCTGCGCACCACAATCGGTGCCGGCTTCGGGCTCTGGCTCCTTGAGGTTACGGCGGGAACACTCTCGTTCCTGTGGCCGAATCTTGAAGGCGGATTCGGCGGGAAGGTTGCCGTGGGGACGTTTGATTCGCTAAAGAATAAGAACGCGGCACTTCCTTTTAGTGAGGGCTATCCGGTCTACGTCCAGGAAGCGCGCGCCTACATCATGTTGGTTGATCCAACGCGACCCGAGTTTACGGTCGGCGAAGATCCCACTGGTGACGGCACGGCACTCAACGTCCGCGCCCTCTATCAGCGCTGCCCGCATCTCGGCTGCAAGCCGAACCCTTGCATCAAGACGTACTGGCTTGAGTGCGCATGTCACGGCAGCCGCTTCGACCGGGTCGGCACGAAGGCGGACGGGATTGGACCCGCGCCACGCGGCATGGATCGCTTCGCGTTGCAGGTGGACGAGGGCGGGAACCTCACGCTCGACACGGGAAAGATCACGCTCGGCGCACCGCCGATTGCGCTCGGCCAGCCTGGCCTTGAGGCACCACGCGCCGCAACGGGGTGCATCTAAATGAACGACGAGCAGCGCAACCTACCAACGCCAGTTGAGAAGCTGACGCCGCCAACGCCGCGTCTCTCCAGTCCTGCTCCAATCCAAACCCACAGTCTCACCGCGGAGCGCGTAGCGAAGATCGTGAGTCAGAGCGGCTCCGCGCGCATGACCGCACTTCTCGGCATTGCCGTGGTTACCCTCTTCGTGCTCGTCTACGCCTTCTACGACCAGGGCCTCCCAGGCGTGGAGGGTTCCTCACGCATGGAGGCGGCGCGCGAAGAGATCTATCTCGACACGGTGAAGCGCGGCTACAACCTCTACGAGGCGAACTGCGCGCGCTGCCACGGCGAACAAGGCCAGGGTGGCATCGGCCCAGTGCTCAACGACCAAGGAAAACTTCTTGCGCACCTCTCGCCTGCGTACCTTCACAACGTGCTGACCGTTGGCGGCCGCTACATCTGCGGCGACGCAAACTCGTTGATGGGTGTCTGGGCCGATAGCAATGGTGGTCCGTTGAACTATCGAGAGATTGAAGAGCTGATCGCCTGGATTCGCGCCACGAAAGACGACGTGATTAAGGTGCAAGATCCTGCAACCGGTGAGATGGTTGAAGTCACTGGCTGGCGTGATGCCGCCTATGTGCCGGCCGCCGATGCAACGCCAGTTCCCGCATGCTGGAAGGATGCATTCGCTGTTTCACCATCCCCGTCGCCATCGGGTGGCGAGCCGACGCCAATGCCTACAGATACTGGTGGAGGCACGGGTGGTAGCTACACGATCGTGGCAATGGGCGTGAAGTTTGATCTCACATCACTTGAGGTTGAAGCGAACAAGGCCTTCTCGCTAATCTTTGACAATCAAGATGCGGGCATCCCGCACAACGTCGCCATCCACGAAGGAACCGCGAGCGCTGTCGGGAAGGATCTCTGGCAGGGTGCCATCTTCCCTGGGATTGC
>JBBAWP010000051.1:0-5453 GCA_040397155.1 Candidatus Limnocylindrus sp. | reverse complement strand
TCCAGGCAAGATCGCGCGGCACGTAGCTCGCAGGGAGGCGGTGAAGCGGGGCGAGTACGCTGGTCGCCCACTGGTTGCGCTTGTACTCCTTGGTGATGACCGCTCCCTGCACACCAACGATCGTCTTGGTGAAGATGATCTTCCGTTCCAAGATCGACGTGCAGCTCGGGATCTCGGGGATGACCGCGTCATCGGCGCGCGCGACTGGCGCAACGCCGAACGAGGCAACCAAGATCAGCGCGGCGAGCGCGAGTGCAGATCGCCTGGCCGCGCGACGCGGCATCTATGCGCCTACTTCTTCTTGTTGTGGTGCGTGTGCAGCAGCGATGCGACGATTGAACCCGTCAAGATGCTGATCACGACAATGAGGCTAATGAGTGGCGGCACCTTCCAGTCATGGTTAATGGCGGGAAGGATCATCTTCACGCCGATCCACATCAGCACAAAGGCGAGGCCGGTACCCAGGTAGTGGAACTTATCTTTTGCGTTTGCCAGCAAGAAGTAGAGATTGCGTAGGCCGAGAATCGCAAACGCGTTAGAGGTAAAGACAATGAACGGATCAAGGGTGATCCCGAAGATCGCTGGGATGCTGTCTACCGCAAAGATGAGGTCAATGATTCCGATCACCACGATCGTCAAGAAGATTGGCGTGAACTTCTTGACACCGTTGACGGTAACGCGGAAGCGCTCTTCGTTGTAGTCCTCAGTGACGTGGACGAAGCGCTTTGCGAGTTTCACCGCAGCCGGCTCCCCTTCGCCCGCGTGTCCTCCCGATCGAAGCATCGCCACGCCGGTCCAGAGGAGGAATGCGCCGAAGACCCAGATGATCCACTCAAACTGTGCAATGAGGGCGGCGCCAATCAGGATCATGATGCCGCGCAGAATCAGCGCAATCAGGATTCCCCACATCAGTGCCATCTGCTGGAGCTTTGGGGGAGTCTTCAGCGCAGAGAAAATGATGGTGAAGACAAAGATGTTGTCCACCGAGAGCGACTTCTCTACCAAGTACCCAACGAAGTACTCCGTGGTCTTGGTGCCGTCGTTCCAGTAGAACTGCATGCCGATACCGAAGATGATGGCGAGGACGATCCATACGAGCGTCCAGGCGGCCGCCTCCTTGACTGGGACCACGTGGGTCCCGTGGCGGCGGAGGAGCCCAAAGTCAATGGCGAGTGCGCCGATGAGGAAGATGGCGAAACCCAGCCCAAGCGGGGAAAAGAGTTCACTCTCGCCCACAGGTCCTCCTCAACTCAACGGCGACAAAGATGCCGTCTCTTGATGGTAGCGGAGGGGGCGTACGGGGGCTGGCGGGGGTCTGGAGCCGATGGTGAGGATTGAACTCACGACCTGCTGTTTACGAAACAGCTGCTCTACCACTGAGCTACATCGGCGCTGGAGGGGGATTGTAGCGGAGCGAGCCGCTAGGGCGGAACCTTGGTAGGATGGGCAGGCTCCCCAAAAGGAGTACCAACAGGGGGAGAAGTCATGGCAAAGCACATCCCAGTCCGAACCATGGCCGACGTCAAGGAGCCGCTGGTACTCTTCCTCATCGGCATGCGCATCAATACCTTCTGGCGCGTGTGGGAGTGGCTCCCATCCTTCTGGGCGATGGGGCCAATGATCGTGGAGCTCTACAAGAACCCTGAGCTCGGATTCTTGAGCGCGCGTACCGAGATGGCGGGGCGAACGATCACGGTGATCCAGTACTGGAAGTCGTTTGAGGCACTCGAGGCGTACGCCGCCAACAGTGAGCGCAAGCACCGCCCAGCGTGGACCGCCTTCTACAAGCGTGCGACCAGTGGCACCGGCGCCGTGGGCATTTATCACGAGACCTATGTGATTCGCCCAGGCGAGGTGGAGTCGCTTTATGTCGACATGCCTGCCAACTTCGGTCTCGGTGGTGCGGTCGGCAGCGTGCCTGTTGGCCCGCGCACAGAGTCGGCGAGAGAGCGCAAGGGGTAGAGCGACCACGCCTCCGAGGGTGTTGTATTCCTACAACACCCGTGCTATTGTACTAATACAACAGCCCGCCGGGCTGGGTAGTGCAGGAGAGCGACATGCTTGAGCAGTGGGTTCCGTTCGCGGCTGTTTCGTTCATTGTGCTGTTGAGCTTTCTCACAAATGTGGCGTTCGGCTTAAGGGTCGCCGATTGGACCAATAGCGCCCCCATTGAGATCAACAGCCCGTGGAAGCGACCACGCCTTCTTGCCGGTAAGAGCCTCGTGGTGCTCTGGTTCACCACTGCGCTGCTCTACATCGCGACACTGCCTGGGGCCATCGTCGTTGACGCAGTCGTGCTGCAGATCTCGTCCCTCCCAGCACTCCTGCTCCTTGCGGCACTGACGATTGCGGTGATGACCTACAAGCGTTCGCTTGCCCAACAGCCGAACGACGCGCTCGACGAACGCGAGCGTGGGGTTCGGGACACGCTCTATCTCACGTCATATCGGATCGCAGTCAGCATCATTGCCGGGATCTTTCTTGCAGGATTCATAGCGAAGTTCATCGCCGAGCTCGAGGTCAACCTTGACCAGATCCCTACCGATACGGCCCTTGGGATCGCGATTACGGCCGCCGTGTTCCTCTGGGTGCTACCGAGCCTGGTGCACGCATGGACCGACCCCGTCCCCGATGAGGTAAGTGAAGAGTCGCGCGATGCCTGGAAGAGCGCGAAGCGAGAGATCAAAAAGGAGATCGCAAAGATTCGCAAGGGTGTTCCCAAGTCTGAGAAAGTTGCCCAAGCAGAACTGCGTAGAGCAGAGCGTTATCTGGACGGCACCCCTGCTCGCAAGAAGTCTCGGAAGCGCTCATGACCGGCAGAAAGTCGAGCGAGGATGCGCCAATCCCAAACCGCATTGCCGAGCTGCGCGGCGGGGGGCTGGGCGGGCGCGTCGGGGTCGGCTCCCAAGCGATCGGCTACCTGGAGCGTGGCGAGTACAATCCCTCGCTCGCTCTTGCATTCCGATTCTCCGAACTCTTTGGGCTGCCCGTTGAGAAGATCTTTGTACGGAAACAGAAGAAGCGAGGGAGTGGCGCATGAAGGAGCACACACAAGAACTCTGCCATGTGTCGAAGGCCTCGAAGGTAAAGTAGAATCCACTCATGAGTGACAAGAGAGTTGCTGGGTCAAATCCGCGCGTTGTCCGTGTGGCAGTTTTGACCGCTGCCGCGTTGGCTGCGGTGATCTTTGCGGGGGGATTTGTGGGGCCTCAGAAGACACTTGCGTTTAGTCCAGTCCCTACGGCTGTCACGTCGTCACAACTTGCGGCGGCAGACGCTGCATGTAGAGCTCCAGTTGAAGGCTATCCTGACTACCCCGTGCCATTTGCTGGAAGCACACTGATTAACCTTGAACTCTTTGGGAACGGTGGCGTTGCAATCTATTCAAATGGCGTGACTACGGGTGCTTGCATGGTACTTATTGACGGCGAGACCGCAGTCGCAGGAATTCGGGCGGATCAAGTCTCATCCAAAGAATTCATAAACACGGGCGGAAGCACAGAGTTTGCTGGCCAGAGGGTCAGCATGCTTACTGGCGTGACTCCGGCTGGCGCAGTTCGCGTCGATGTTGAAGGGATTGATGGAGCCTATGCCACTGTGGTGGACGGGCTCTATGGGCTGTGGTTGCCACAGGAAGTATTCGGTCAAAACCTCGAGCTCGTGCTCGTGGCGCGAGACGAAAGCGGAAACGAGCTGAAGCGACAGGCAATTTCCTTGTAGGCAGACCCGGACCGATTGCGCACGGGAGAGAAACCTGAGCGGCTGCCGCTGCGGTAGAGGGCTGCTCTACCACTTGGCTACAACGCCGCCGGAGGGGGATCGTAGCGGAGCGCGCCATCGGCTTGAAGCCGTGGTGCAACTTTTGGCAAAGAGACACCTTCCGCGCTAACGTCTAGGCATGGCAACACCACGACGCATGTGGATTGACACGGACACCGCATCGGATGACGCCGTGGCGATGGTGATGGCGTTCAAGAACCCTACCGTGGAGGTGGTCGGAGTCTCCGTGGTGGCGGGGAATGTTCCGCTTGATCAGGCAACTCAGATTGCGCTCTACACCGCGGAGATCTGCGGCGCGAAGGTGCCGATCCACGCAGGCGCGAACCGCGCCCTCGTGCGCACGTTCGTCACGGCGCAGAACGTTCACGGGAGTGACGGGATGGGCGATATCGGCCTCCCGCTGCACGGCCGAATCCCAACATCCACGAACGGCGTGCAAGAGATGATCGAAGCGTTCCGTGCCGCTCCGGGCACCATGGATCTGGTCACGCTCGGGCCGCTGACGAACGTGGCGCTTGCGGTGCGTGCCGAACCGAAGTTCGCCTCGTGGGTGCGCCGCTGCGTGATGATGGGCGGCACTGGCGTCCTTCCAGGCAACGTGACACCACTCGCCGAGTTCAACTTCTGGGTTGATCCCGAAGCTGCACACATCGTCTTTGAATCAGGGATGCCGCTCGAGATGGTCGGCTGGGATGTCTCCGTTGCCGATGCAGTGATTCCGGATGATCTCGCCGCGGAGATTCGCGCGCTTGGTCCGCTTGGCGAATTCTGCGTGGACCCTCAGCGCGTCCTGCGAGAGTTCTGCCGCACGGAGACAAAACTCAATGGCTTTGATCTCCCTGATCCGATTGCAATGGCGGTTGCCATTGAGCCAGACATGGTGACGCGAGAAGCAAACCTTCGCGTGGAAATCTCACTCGGGACTGGGCATGAACGAGGCCAGACAATTGTGGACCACCTTGGCGGAACGAAGCGCGAACCGAACTGCCGTGTGGTGTATCGCGTCGACCACCAACGTTTTGTGAAGATGTTGAAGGACGCCTGCATCGCGTAAGCGGTTTCGCGGAGCTTTCGTAGCGCGCGCTAGATCCTTCTGATCAACGCATCAACAAAGCCAGCAAACCCAGAGCGTCGACCCTGCGGTGGCACCTTCCACCGGTAGAGGGCCGCGACAAGCGAGAAAAGCCCGTACATGATCAGCACGCCAAGCACGCGGACGAAGACGTCGTGGATGTCAATCCTGTATGGCGGAATTGGGTTTACTGCAATGTTTGTGAACGCCTGGCTCAGCTCAAGCCCAACACCCATGATCAAGATGACCGTAATGTTGGCGCGGCGTGCATCGCCGAAGAGCGCAATGAGTGCGAGGAAGTATGCGCTTGCGCCGATCGCTATCTGGACCGGTAGCCAGTTAGTGGTGAGGAGGTTCGGATCAAACTGAAGCCCCGGAATCAGCCGAACTACGTCTGAACCGATTGGCGCGCGCGACCAGTCCGAGCTTGGAAAGCCGAATGGCGCCCAAATGTAGGCAACAAGAACGGCGAAGGCGACGGTCGCGGATTGGGTGTACCAGTTCTTGAGTACGCGCTGTTGACCCTGCCCGTAGACAATCGCCACCAGTGCCCAAATCCCTCCCAGGATCCCCGTAAAGTCCACGCCAGTCGCGTTAAACA
>JBBAWP010000050.1:3051-5771 GCA_040397155.1 Candidatus Limnocylindrus sp. | reverse complement strand
GTCCTCTCACTCGGACTGATTGGACTCAACGGTGCTTCGGCACTGCAGCGGAGTGTGGATACGCCCGAGTGGAGCTGGCGTGGCCCTGGGCCGCTTGCTCTCTTCTGGTCGGTGCTCCCGCTCGCCATCCTCGCCCCAGCCCCACTCCTGCTCCTCTCCACACCACTCGGAGGCTTTGAGCAGCTCGATCCCGCCGTAGCAACGCTCGGCATTGCGCTCAGTACCAACCTTGCAACAACTCTTGTTGTCGCCCTCACCGTTGTTGGCACTGGGGCGGCGAGCTGGCGTGCGATCTTCGGGCAGCACCAGGTGAGCTCGCCGAACGTCCCCGTTGCCGACCGTCGTGGCGGTGCACTTGGGGATGTTGCATGGGGGCTCGCGCTCACCGTGCCCATTGTGGTTGCAGCGGCACTCCTCAGTGCACTCCTCATTCAAGGGACGGGCGCGGTGCCAGAGTCGCCACTCCCTCCATCCATCAACAGCAGTGCGCTCCTGTTCAATCTGATGAGTGCGGTGATCATCGCGCCAATCGGCGAGGAGATTCTCTATCGCGGCGTGATCACGCAGGCGTGGGGACGTCAATCTGGAGCTCGCCGAGCAATCCTCTTCTCTGCGATCGTCTTCGCATTTGCGCACACGCTCAACATTGGCGGCGAGAGCATTACTGACGCGCTCGCTGTTGCCTTCGTTGCGTTTGCGATCCGCCTCCCGCTCGGCCTCGCGCTTGGATGGCTCTGGGTGCGCAGGCAGTCGCTCCTTGCAACGATCACGCTGCACGCCGCATACAACGCGCTGCTCGTCTTCGCCGCCTTCTCGGTCTAGCACCGCCAAGCGCCGCCAAGCACCGCAGGGTTCTCCACAGGCGTGCGTACGCGTGCGCTACACCGCGCGCCACATAGTGGTGAAGTCTTCGGTGGTGCGGCGGGAAAACGGCGGGCTCGCCGTACCGCCGGGGACACCAGCAAGCGGAGGTGAAGCGCATGACAATCGCAGAACTCGAACCGAACGCGACGCGTCAGGTCCATCAGACACGTCAGCCCATGACCGCACGCTACTTACCGCGATTGAAACGCTCGCAGGTGTTCCTGGTCTCGCTGATCGCCTCCACGACGCGCTCGCGGGCGAGTGCACGCTCCTCTTTAGCGCACAGATCGGCGCCCGCCTGACGCGCGCTGGAATCTCCGCGAGTGATGCCGACCGCGTTCATCGCGTGATGGAGGCACTTGCAACCGCAACGACGTGGTGGCCACTCGCGCGACAGCGCGTGCAATCGCCCGCCGACCTTGCGGCGCTCGCTATGCCGCTCCTGGCGCGACGAGATCACGAAGAGCTGCACGTGGCGGTGGTAGACGGGCGAAATGGTCTCCTTGCTCTGCGTCAGGTGTACGTGGGGACGGCAACAGGGACGAGCGTTCGCATTGCGGAGCTGCTCCGACCCGTCTTAGACCTTGGTGGTGTTGGCTTTGCGTTGGTGCACAACCATCCCAGTGGAGATCCGGAACCCTCGGAAGAGGATGTGCGCCTGACGGCGGAGGTCGTGGCGGCGGCTCGCCTCCTCGACCTAGAACTCCTTGACCATCTGGTGATTGGGCACGGTCGATGGAGCAGCATCCGCTCCCAGCGCCCGAGCGTCTGGGCGGCGGGTGGGCTCCCCGAATAGCGCGGGGGGCGGGTGCTACCATCCCGAAATGCTCAACCGCCTGTACAGCCTTTTCTCCAACGACGTCGGCATTGACCTCGGCACGGCGAACACGCTCGTCCATGTGCACGGGAAGGGGATCGTGATCAGCGAGCCTTCAGTCGTAGCCGTTGAGACAAAGTCAAGGAAGGTGCTCGCCATTGGTGCAGAGGCGAAGCGCATGCTCGGACGAACCCCGGCCAACATTGTGGCCATCCGTCCCCTCCGTGACGGCGTGATCTCCGACGCTGCGGTGACCGAACAGATGATTAGCCACTATGTGCGCAAGGTGCACTCTGGCGGATGGCTCGCCGCGCGACCGCGCATGATCATTGGCATCCCTTCAGGTGTGACGGAAGTGGAGAAGCGCGCCGTGCGCGACGCGGCGCTCAAGGCGGGGGCGCGTTGGGTGCGCCTTGTTGAAGAGCCAATGGCGGCGGCGATCGGCGCAGGGCTCGCCGTGGCTGAGCCGTCAGGAAGCATGATCGTTGACATTGGTGGCGGCACCACAGAGGTTGCGGTCACGAGCTTGGGCGGCATCGTCACCGCGCGCAGCATCCGAATTGCTGGTGACGAGATGGATGAGAACATCGTTGCCTACGCGCGTCGCAAGTACAACATGCTGCTTGGCGAGCGCACCGCGGAAGACATCAAGATGGCGATCGGATCCGCGCACTCTGGCGAGTGGGATGCACAGCGCATCACACTGCGCGGCCGCGATCTCCTCACCGGTCTGCCACGCTCCGTTGAGGTGACGGCGCCACAGATCCGTGAAGCGATCGAGCCGTCACTCGTGGAGATCATCAACGCCGTGCGCGACACGATTGAAGAGACGCCGCCCGAGTTGGTGGCCGACATCATGGATCAAGGGATTGTGCTCGCCGGCGGTGGCGCACTTTTGCTCGGCATTGAGGTTCGCCTTGCGGCGGAGACCAACATGCCCGTGCGCATTGCAGATGACCCACTCACCTGCGTGGTCCGCGGCACTGGCATCATCCTGCAGGAAGTGGACACGCTCGAGGAGCTCCTGGTACCAGACACC
>JBBAWP010000050.1:0-3041 GCA_040397155.1 Candidatus Limnocylindrus sp. | reverse complement strand
AGCGTGCTCTTCCGTTCTCGGCTCCGCACGGGTGCTCGTAAGGAGATCTCCCTTGGTGGGCGTTCAAGCACCCTTCTGGTCGGGCTCACGCTGATCGCGCTGGCCACCTCAGGGAGCGCGCCGAGTAAAGCGGTGCGTGACGCACTCGCCGAGCCGCTGCGGCTGGTCACGGAACCGCTCGCCGCACTTGGCCGCGGCCTTGCAACGGTTGGCGCGGTGGCCGCCGATGTGCAGGAACTCCGCACCCGCCTCGCGCAAACGATCGCAGAGCGAGATGAGGCGGTCGCCTCCGCGTCGCGCGTGGCGAGCCTGGAGCGCGAGATCACCGAACTACAGGCGGTGCTCGACCTTCGCTCCACGATTCGTTTCTCCAGCGTGGCGGTGCAGGTCGTTGCGCGCGATTTTGAGATTGGACGTCGCCTGGTGGTCATCGATCGCGGCGCCCGCGACGGCATCCAGGTTGGTGACGTGGTCATTGGCGCGGGTAACACGCTCGCGGGGCGTGTCATTGAGGTGAGCGATGCGAGCGCACAGGTGCGCTTGATGAGCGACCCGGAATTCTCCGTGACCGCCGAGATCGCGAGCACGGGTGCCATTGGACTCATCAAGGGTCGTGGCGCAAATCCGCTCGCCTTTGAGGACATTGACTCGCTGCGCGAAGTGCCGATTGGTGCAGAGGTGACCACCTCCGGGATTGAGTTGAGCCAGACGCTGCGCTCCGCCTTCCCTCGCGGCCTCTCGATTGGTCGGGTGGTGACGCTGAGTGATCAGGCGGGCACGGTCATCAAGAATGCCGAAGTGGAGTCAATCCTTGAGCTTGATGCGGCACGCACGCTGCTGGTGATCCTGAACTACCGCGGCGGGCTACCCCAACCGAGCGTCGCGCCTTAGGCGCGTTAAAGGCTATTTGGTGTTGCGCATGCGCTGCGCATACGCACTGATCACCTGTTCAGACGGGCCATCTGCCACGATGCGTCCGTCACGCAGCTCAATTGCCCGCGTGCAGAGTTCCTGCGCAGATTCAAGATCGTGAGTGACGTAGACAATGGCTTGTGCCTGACGTGCCATTTCCTTGATGCGTGCACTCGATTTCTTCTTGAAGGATTCATCACTGGTAGAGAGGACTTCATCAAGGAGTAGGACATCTGGGTCCACCGATGTTGCCACACTGAATCCGAGGCGCGCACGCATGCCAGAGCTGTAGGTTCGAAGTTCCGCGTCCGCAAAGTTCCCAATGTCAGCGAAGTCGAGGATGGCAGGGACCTTCTTGCGCATTCGCGGCGCAGGGATCCCGAGGAGCTCCCCAACGAGGAGAATGTTCTCTATCGCGTCTAGCTCGTCTTCGAACCCCGCAGATAGTTGAAGGAGCGTCGCAATCGTCCCACGCACTTCCGCGAGGCCCTCATCAGGTGTGATGATTCCAGCGAGCGTCTTGAGCAGCGTGCTCTTCCCGGCGCCGTTTGGTCCAATCACCGCTACGGACTCGCCCGGTTCGACACGAAGGTTGATCTCGCGAAGTGCCCAGAAGTTCCCCTGCTCATCCGTGCGCGAGGAGCCAACAAGGCTGCGGCGGAGTGAGCGCTTCTTCGTAAGGCGCAGCTCGTATCGCACGCCCATCTGCTGGAGAAGAATCGGTGATGGTGATCCCACTAGAGCACCTTGACGAACGAGGGGGACATGCGGCGGAAGAGATAGATGCTGAGGAGGGTGAAGGGGATTGATGCGAGTGTGACAACCGTGAGCGCTACCCAGTCAGGTGCACGCTCGTAGTAGAGGAGGTCGCGATATGAGTTCAGGATCCACGCCATAGGGTTTGCGCTGAGGATGATGTCTGCTGGCGGGTGCTCCGATGCCACGCGCTGCATCCGTTCATAGCTGAAGAGCGCAGGTGAGAGGTAGAAGCCAAGCCTCAGCGCATGCTTCACCAGGTTCCCAATGTCTCGATAGAAGACATTGAGCGCGCTTAAGAGGATGGCGATCGGCGCCATCCACGCGAGCTGGACGATCATGACGATCGGTGTAAGGAGCACCCATGCACTTAGTCGGTCCGGATAGAAAAGATAGATTGCTGCGAGTGGGATCAGTCCGAACACAAAGCTCCCAAGGCTTGCGGTAATCGCGGCAATTGGAAGTACGAGGTGTGGGAAGGCGATCTGTTGCATCACCTTACTGCGACGACGAACAGACTCTGTTCCGCTGCTGACCGCCATCGTGAACCAGCGCCAAGGAAGGATGGCGGCAAAGAGAAAGAGCGGGAAGGCAGGCTCTGGTCGCTGGAGGATCACACCGATCACGAGGTAGTAGATGGCGAGCTGCAGTGTGGGGTCGAGGATGAGCCAGAGGCTGCCAAGAAGTGAATTTCCATCTCCTCTGCGGAGCGCAGATTCAGCCAGATACCAGATCAGGCGACGCCTGCGCACAAGGGAGAGGATCGAGTCGCTGACCGTGCCGATTGGGCCGCGGCGCGGTCGTCCGACCGTGAGTGACGCGGGGTGGCTGGCCATCGTGGATGGAGGATACCACCGCAGCCCCCTATACTGCGAGCGATACGTTCACCCTCACGTGTAAGGAGAGTTCACGAGCATGAGACTAGTTGCACGACTCCGCGCCCGACTGAGCGCCTGGTACGACCAGGCAGACAAGTCGCTCCTCACCAATGTGGCCTTCCTTGCCGCGATCGGGCTGTCGGCTGTTCTTCTCGTTGGTGCAGTGGGTGCGGCCTGGTGGACCAGCACCTTTGCCGCAGCGGTCGAGGTAAACGGTCGGGCAATCAGCGTGGGCGAAGCCAGGGCACGAGGTGAGATTGAACTCTTCCGACTCGGCCAAGACGGTGCACGCATTCGAGCGCGTGTCTCCGCCGGCACCCTCGCAAGTGAACAGGGAAACGCGATCCTTGAGCAGATCAACGAACAGGCGACGAATATCAGCGGTCAGCTGACTTCGGACATGATCGACGTGCTACTCGTTGGTCAACTCGCGGAGGAGCGCGGCGTGATCGCCGATCAGGCGGCGATCGACGCCGAGTGGAGCAAGGAGACCTC
>JBBAWP010000049.1:0-5821 GCA_040397155.1 Candidatus Limnocylindrus sp. | reverse complement strand
GAGTTCGGCTAACAAATCACGCAAATCTTCGCGCACATCACTCGTGCCAAGAGTTTGAAGGAGCGTGCCAACCGCCTCTCGCTCGGCGGCCTCAACACGCCAGCGGCGTTGGGCGATGATTCGGCTGCTTGCGGGGGCGGGGCTCACCGTGAACCCACCGGCACGCTAGGCGGTTCGACGTGCGCTCGGCGAGCTCTTTCGCGCCGCAACGCGCTCTTCCCACCAGACGAGGAGCGGGCTGGCGTTGAAGATCGAAGAGTAAGTTCCAGAGAGAATTCCGACAAAGAGGGCGAGGACAAACGTGCGGATTGAGCCACCAGCGAACACGAGGAGTGCCAACAGGGTGATGAGCACCGTTGCGGTGGTGTTGAGGGAACGACCCATCGTCTGCACGATTGAATGATTCACGATCTCGGCGAACGGGGCGCCAGCATACCGCGCAATGTTTTCGCGGACGCGGTCAAAGACCACGATCGTGTCGTGCACGGAGAAGCCGATGATCGTGAGCATGGCGGTGATAAAGAGAGCATCAACCTCAACGTTAAAGAACGTGCCAGCAACCGCGAAGAAGCCAACCGTGACGATCACGTCATGCAAGAGCGCGACGAGTGCCGCAGCTCCGAAGCGCACGTTTCGGAATCGGTAGGTCATCCAGAGCACGATTCCGAGGGATCCAAGGAAGACGAGCAGGAGCGCCTGCTGGGTCAGGTCCTGGCTAATCACAGGGCCAACTGTTGAGAGCGAACCCTCTTCGGCAATCGGGCCGGCCGCGGCAACGATTGCCTCTCGAATCTCCGCGAGCTCTGCTCCAGCGGGTTGCGATGGATCAGGGACACTCCCAGATTGAAGATCGAGTGGCTTGGTGCGCAGGAGGAGGAAGCCCCCCTCCCCTACCGTCACCTGGGCTTCTGGGTGCCCAACGGCAACAACTGCATCTCGAATGGTGGATGGATCAGAGGGCTCCTCAAGCTTGAACTCCCAGACCGTTCCGCCCGTGAATTCAACCGAGAACTTCAGCCCAACATCTCCACCGGTGAGCGGGGTGGCTGCAATAAATGCGAGCCCAGGGATGGTAAGGAGAAGCGAGAAGAGGAAGAACCAGCGCTTGCGCGCGATGATCTTATCCACGAGCAACCTCCGTTCCGTCTAGGTCACCCTTACCAACACCGTAGAGGTAAGGAGAGGCGAAGCGGGAGCGAGTGATGACCGCTCGCAGGATCACGCGAGTCACGGTGATCGCGGTGAACATGGAGCAGAGCACGCCGATGATGAGAACGAGCGCGAAGCCCTTGATCGTGGAGGATCCGAAGTAGAAGAGGATAAATGCAGTAATCAAGCTGGAGACGTTCGAATCAAGGATGGAGTTCCATGCCCGACTGAATCCCGCTTCAACGGCGGGAACAATCTTCTTGCCGATCCGAAGCTCTTCTTTGGTCCGCTCAAAGATCAAGATGTTTGCGTCCACCGCCATGCCAATAGAGAGGACGAATCCCGCGATCCCTGCGAGCGTCAGCGTGACAGGGACAATGCGGAAGAGCGCGAGGACAATCAGCATGTAGAAGATGAGCGCCACTGAGGCAACCGCACCAGCCAGCCGATAGTGGAAGAGCATGAAGAGGAAGACGAGCAGAATGCCAACCGCTCCTGCGAAGAGGGCCTGCCCCAGGAAGGTGGCCCCAAGCGTCGCCTTAACTTCGGTGACACCGATCTCAGCGATTGGGAACGGGAGTGAACCGAACTTGAGAATCGTCACGAGGCTGTTCGCCTCTTCAAACGCGAAGCCTGCCGCGCCACTGCCACTGATCTGGCCTTCGCCACCGGTGATTGCACTCTGAATGTACGGGGCTGACACAACGGTCCCGTCAATCACGATCGCAAAGTACGAGCCAAGGTTGGCACCCGTGTAGGTGGCAAAGAGGTCAGCTCCCTCTTGCTTGAGCGTGAAGGCAACGACGCGTTGGCCAACGTCATCCGTTGACACGCTTGAACTCGCGATCTGGTCGCCTGAGAAGAGCGGAGTGAGCGTTGCGTCGTCAAGCAGTGCACCTTGACCAGGGACTGGTTTGGTTCCCTGCAGTGGTTGCCCCGTCGCAATGTCTACGGAGCCGTAAATTTCCGGGGGGAGAGGGACGAAGTCCAGGCGGCCGGTTGTGCCGAGAAGGGCGCGGATGGCGTCAGGGTCACTGACACCTGGAAGCTCCACGATGATGCGGTCGCTCCCCTGCGTCTGCACGAGCGGCTCCGCAACGCCGGTTGAGTTCACGCGGCGCTCAATGATGTCTCGAATGGTTGCCACGTCCGCCGGTGTGGCAACCACGTCACCAACTGGCTGCACCTGATACTCAACGCGAAGTCCACCGCGCAGGTCAAGGCCGAGCTTTGTCTCAATGAGGCGCGACCCTTCTGGGGCGCGGCTGTCAGGGAGACGAAGGCTTGGGAGTAGGTCAATCGCCAAGGCGAGGAGGCCGATCGCCAGGATCATATAGGGCGTGTACTTGCGCATTTGAGGAATCCTAGCAGGGGTGCCGATCAGCGTCGGTCGGCGGCGAGTGCGGCAAAGACCGTCGCGGCGAGGCGCTCACCCACCCCAGGGACAGCCGCGATCTCTGCTTCGCTCGCGGCGGCAACACCCGCGACCGAGCCGAAGTGCCGCAACAGTGCCTTACGGCGCGCTGGACCGAGCCCCGGAATGCTGTCCAGCCGGCTGGCGGTCGCAGCCCTGCTTCGAAGTGTGCGGTGATAGCCGATTGCAAAACGGTGGGCCTCATCACGCAATCGCTGTAAGAGGCGCAGTCCTGGGTCGGTCGCCGGAAGGAGGAGCGGCGTTGCTGTCTCTGGGAACCAGATCTCCTCACGCTCTTTCGCGAGCCCAATGAGTGGGATGGCAAGGCCTGCAGACGCCATGACCGCAGCCGCTGCCGCAACCTGACCGCGACCGCCGTCAATCACCAAGAGGTCAGGGAGCGCCCATGCTCGCGCCTCCGCCTCACCCGCCTTCTCAGAACCTCCCGACGCGCTGCGTGCAAACCGACGCGTCAACGCTTCGCTGTGCGCAGCAAAGTCGTCCTGCCCCTGTACGCCTTTGATCTTGAAGCGGCGGTACTCCTTCGGCGCGAGACGACCGTCCTCGGCAACGGTGAGTGAGGCAACGGTGAACGATCCTTGAATCGTTGAGACATCGGTGCACTCAATGCGCGCTGGTGGGCTGGGAAGGTTGAGTGCCGTTGTCAGCGCCGCAAGTGCCGCTTCGGCACGTTCGCGATCCGCATCATCCTCCGCCTCACTGCGGATCAGCGCTTCGTGCGCATTTCGCTCAGCGAGGCGCAAGAGGCGAACACGATCACCGCGCAACGGCACGCGCAGCTCCACGCGATCCTCGCGACGTGCAGCGAGGAAGGCGACGGTCTCAACGTCGCGGATCTCAACCGCAGTGGCAATGGATGGCGGAATCTCGCCCGCCCGCGCGTAATACTGGCTCACGAAGGCAGTGAGCAGCTCCTCGTCACTCGCCCCCTTCCCGTCAAGGCGATGAACATCACGCCCAACAAGTGCCGCATCACGGACCTGGAAGCATGCGATCGCCGCCCGCTCTCCATGTCGCGCAATGCCAAGGATGTCTTCGTCAGGTCGCCCCGCGGGTGCGACGCGCTGCGCCTCAAAGCTCTGCTCAAGCGCGCTGATCGCATCACGCAGCCGGGCCGCGTCTTCAAATGCCTCGCGCTCACTCGCACGTTCCATCTGACTCTGTAGCACCGTGACCGCACCACGCGATCGCCCGCCCAAGAAGAGTTCGAGCCCTTTGATCTCTGCGCCATATTCGGCCACGGTCACGTTTCCAAGACACGGGCCCTGGCATCGCTTCAGATGAAAGAGGAGACATGGTCGTTCGAGCGCGCGCTGCTCTTCGGCGATGGAGATCTCACACGTTCGAAATTGAAAGAGGCGACGTGCCGCCTCCATCGCGGTGCTCACCGCGCTGAAGCCGGTGTACGGCCCAAAGTATCGAGATCCATCTCGGACGATTCGTCGAGTTCGCTCCACCCGCGGATACGGCCCAGGGGTGACGCGGATGTACGGATATCCACGATCGTCGCGCAGTCGCACGTTGTAACGCGGGAGGTGCTTACGAATGAGCGTCGCCTCAAGGAGGAGCGCCTCCTGCACTGAATCGGTCACCGTCCACTCAAGCGAAGCAACCTGATCAATCGCATCTCGGATGCGATGCGCCCCTGGCGTGGTGTTGGTGTGCCAGTAGCTGCGGACGCGCTGGGTTAGGTGTGAAGCCTTCCCCACGTAGATGATCTTTCCGTCCGCATCCGAGAAGAGGTACACCCCTGGAGCGTCTGGGAGCACCCTCAGTGCGGCGGAGATTGCCTCGGGGATCATCGGGCCCTACGCATCTGCGCGACGCAGAGGCCGCGCTCGATGGGCGGCACGCCGATTCAAGATCCGCAGCACTTCATCGAGCGCCTCACGAAGTGCGATCGCAAGAAGCGGCTCAACATAGTCTGCGAGTCCATCTCCCGGACCGAGTGCGGCTCGTGTTGCAACCGCGCTCTTTCGGAGCGCCTCGCCACTCGCATCGCGTAGCGCTGCCGCATGACGAGCCAACGGTGCGAAACGGAGACGGAGCGGTTCGGTTGGGAGCGCGCTCATCACCTGTTCAACGAGAAGTGCGGCGTGGAGTCCCGCCTGATCCAGTTGTGCATCCGCGTGCCGAGGGAGTTCCGCCTCCGCCATGCCTACTCCAGCGACCGGATCGGCTCACCGCGCAGCGCAAGCGCAAGGTATCGCCCCGTATGGCTCGCCTTGACCTTCGCAACCTGCTCAGGCGTTCCCTCAGCGATCAGCTCGCCACCACGATCACCACCATCTGGCCCGAGATCGATCACCCAATCCGCGGTCTTGATGACATCAAGGTTGTGCTCGATCACGATGACGCTGTTTCCGCCATCGACAAGTCGGTGCAGCACCTCAAGGAGGCGCTCAACATCGGCGAAGTGCAGACCGGTGGTCGGCTCATCCAGGATGTACGCCGTGCGCCCAGTTGAGCGACGCGCGAGTTCGGTCGCGAGCTTAATACGCTGCGCCTCGCCACCAGAGAGCGTTGTCGCAGGCTGGCCGAGCCGCAGGTAGCCGAGACCCACCTCGCTCAACGTCTTCAGGCGATTGCGGATGGCAGGGATCGCATCGAAACGCTCCAGTGCGTCTTCAACCTGCAGCTCAAGCACATCGGCGATCGTCATCCCCTTCCAGGTGACATCCAGCGCCTCACGGTTGTAGCGCTTCCCGCGGCAGGTTTCGCATGGGACATAGACGTCTGGGAGGAACTGCATCTCAATCTGCAAGATGCCGTCGCCCGCGCAGGTCTCACAGCGCCCGCCCTTGACGTTGAAGGAGAAGCGGCCAGCCGAGTAGCCACGCAGCCGCGCCTCCTGTGTGGCGGCAAAGAGTTCGCGGATCGGCGTGAAGAGGCCCACATACGTCGCGGGATTTGAGCGTGGTGTGCGGCCGATCGGACTCTGATCGATCTCGATCGCCTTATCAATCTGGTCGAGTCCCGTCACACGTTCGTGTGCACCAGGCCGCTCCTTCGCGCCATGAAGCTTGCGCGCGATCGCCTTCTGCAGGATGTCGGTCACGAGCGTGCTCTTCCCGCTCCCAGAGACTCCGGTGACGGCGATGAAGCGAGAAAGGGGAAACTCCACATCAAGCCCCTTGAGGTTGTGCTCGCGCGCCCCCTTCACCACGATGCTCTTCCCGCTCCCCTTCCGTCGTGTTGTCGGAATCTTCACGGCACGATCGCCACGGATGAATGCAC
>JBBAWP010000048.1:4974-6347 GCA_040397155.1 Candidatus Limnocylindrus sp. | reverse complement strand
CGATTCGGACCGTAGGTTGGCGTGATGGAGATCGCGGTGAGATCGTCCTTTGTGGTCAGCGAGAGGATCTGCACGGCGAAGCGATCTGGTGGCGCGCCAGCGGGCGACGCGTAGAGGAGTTGATACTGCGCAAGGTTCAGACGCGGATCAATGGAGACGAACGATTCCACACGCGCAATCCGCGGATCTGCCTGCATCTTCTGCACCCAGTTGTAGAGGAGGGTGATGTTCTCAGGGCTCGTGGCAGGTCCTTCGGTGCGAACGGCAATGCTCATTGGACCGAACGAACCTTCGCCAAATGCGTCGGTCAGTGCGTCGAGCGCCTGCCGACTCGGTACGCGTTCAGGGAGGACGCTCCCGTCAGGTGCGTTGAAGCGGACGCCGAGCCACGGTGTGCCGAGCGCTACCAGGAGCGCAAAGGTGGGGAGCGCCACGGCGAGCGGCCGGCGCATCACGGCGCGTGCGAGGCGGGCCCATGGCCCCTGCTCGTTCACCCGACCGCTGCCGAGCTTCCGGATGGCGAGGCGATTCACGCGTGAACCGAGCAGGCTCAGGAGGGCGGGCATCAGGGTGATGCTTGCCGCGACGGCAATGGAGACGGTCACCGCGCCCGCAATGCCAATGCTGCGCAGGATCGCAAAGTCGAAGAGGGCGAGCCCAGCAAGGCCGAGCATGACCGTCACGCCAGAGAAGAAGACGGCGCGTCCGGCGGTGGCCACCGTTCGTTGCACTGCGTCGCCAACCGCCGCGCCGCGACCGAGCTCTTCACGGAAGCGAGAGACGAGCAGCAGCGCGTAGTCCACGCCAAGGCCGAGTCCGAGCAGCGTGGTGAGGTTCAATACGAAGATGCTCATGCGTGTTGCCTGCGCAATGCCGAAGATTGCGGCGAGCGCAACGATCACCGTTGCGCCACCAACGGCGAGTGGCAGACCTGCGGCGACCGCGGAGCCAAACACCAACAGCAAGACAATCGCGGCAAGTGGAAGGCTGATCAGTTCGCTGCGCTGGAGATCCGTCTCCGAAACACTCTGAATGTCTGCATAGAACGAAGGACCGCCAGCGATTGCAACCTTGATGCCTGGAACCGACTTGATCGCCGCCTGGATCCCTTCGAGCGCTGCGGGCGAATCATCGGGCTTCAGGTCAAGCAGGATCACGTCGTAAACAATCTTCTTTGCAACGTTCACTTGCGAAGGTGCAATCAGATGAGAGCGCGAGCCAACCACATGGGGCGCCTTCAGCACGCCAGTGACCGCTTCTTGCGCTGCAACTTCAAACTTCGGTGTGCCAGGGATAAACGTCTCGGAGCTGATCGCAAGCACAAGTGCCGATGGTGGCGCGCCGAGCTCCTCCTCAAGGATCGCGCGCGCTCG
>JBBAWP010000048.1:0-4874 GCA_040397155.1 Candidatus Limnocylindrus sp. | reverse complement strand
GTGCGAGTGCGTGTGTTTGTACGCGCCATGTTCAGCGGCCCACCGCAAGTCGCGATGCGAGTGAGTCGGGGAGTCCTGCGGCGTCGATTGCTTCTTGTGCACTCGGGATGTCGTACTCCACGCGACGCCACGTCACGCGGCCAAGACCCGCGCTCTCCTCGTCGCGCTCCCAGAGCAGCCATGCGGCGCGCGGATCTCTGTCGCGCGGTTGACCAACAGATCCGGCATTCACCAGTGATGCGCCGTGCAGCGGGATCGGTTCATCACCCACCGCAGTCAAGTGCGCAGCCTCGCCGCGCAACTCCCAGATTGCTGGGATGTGCGTATGTCCATGGAAGAGGAGTGGCGTGCTGAGTCCGCGCAGATTCTCTTCTGCCGTAGCGGCATCAATGACGTACTCCATGATCGGATCACGGAGCGACGCGTGCACCAGCGTTGCTGAGCCCATCTCTAGAACGCGCGGAAGTGCACGTAACCACTCTCTACTTGGCGCGGTGAGCACCTCACGCGTCCACATTGCCGCCGCATACGCACCTTCGTTGAAGCTCTCCACAATCTCATCACCGAGTGCGGCAAGGTCGTGATTACCCATCACACCAGTTGCACCCACGCGTTGCAGCTCTGCAATCACCTCGTTCGGTGAGGCCCCGTATCCAACCACATCCCCGCAGTGCCAGATCGGCGTATGCGGCGCAACCTTCGCAACATCATCAAGCACGGCGCGCAGCGCCTGGATGTTGGCGTGCACGTCAGAGAGGATGACGACGCTCATCAGGCGGCCGACTTCATCGCGTTACGACCGATTCCTAAAGCGCTTCAGCAACCCAAGCCGCCATGCGCCGAGGAGGACGAGCGCAGGAAGGAGAATCGCCAAGAGGATCGTTTCGAATGGCGCAAGGTACACCTGCACCTCTTCCCATCGCGCACCGAGCGCAGCACCGCCCCAGATAAGCACCGCGTTCCAGATCAGTGCGCCAACGGTGCTGTAGAGAAGGAACGGAACCAGCGGCATGCGGGCGATCCCGGCGGGGAAGGAGATCGCCGTGCGGAGGAGCGGGACGAAGCGGCTCCAGAAGACCACCTTCCCTCCGTGGCGGGCGAAGAAGCGATCCGCGCGATCAAGGTCATCAGAAGAGATGCGCACGAAGCGGCCGTAGCGCACGAGCAGGCGTCGACCGCCGTACGCGCCGATCGCATACGCGCCAAGCGTGCCAACCGTGGAGCCGATCGTGGCGAAGAGGATCGTGGGGATCAGCTCCCAGCGGCCGCCCGTGAGTGGCTCAATCGCCGTTGGGTCCGCCACAAGGAATCCGGCGAACGGGAGGATGAATTCTGAAGGGACGGGGAAGCTCGATGCGTCTACCGCCATCGCCACGGCGAGCCCGAGATAACCGACCGCCTCATAGAGGGAGGTGATCAGCGGGATCAGGATCTCATCAAGCCAAGCGAGCATGCCTCTAGCGTGCCAGAGATCGCCCCCCAGCGAGCGGTTCGCTATGATTCGCGCATGACACTCTTCACGCTTCCGTTTACGAACCCAATGGAGTTCTTCATCTCGCTCGCCATTGGCGGGGGGTTCGTCTACATCTTCCAGAAGGCTGCAATGAGCCAGGAGCAGCGTGAAACCTCATGGGTGAAGCGCTTCGTCACTAGCCCAAACAGCAAGGTCCTCTGGGGTGCGCTCTTTGTTGGCTGGGCAGTTGTCTTTGGCCTCCTGCTCGGCAGCTTCGAAGATAAGACGGCACATTCGCCATACGGCTCTGTTGGTCTGATCGCGCTCTTCTCCGGCTTCTTCGTAATGATGGGATTCATCTGGGCAAGCATCGGCGAATAGCCGACTCACTCAAGAAGCAACCGTTTACTCGCCGCAGGCGTCGGCGTTTAGCGTCCCCATAATCCAACTCCAGCCGCGGAAGCTCCCCGTGCGTCCCACGTGGAGTGGGTGCGTGCAATCCCACGCGGCGGCGAAGCTATCCAAGACATCACCCGCATCAAGGCGTGCGCCGTTGTGGAAGCGCACGTCGCGGCGCAGTGCGCACTCCACCACGAGTCCGTCCGCAGACGCAACACACTCAGTGGCAAGGCGCGGCTCCGCGGCAGTGCCACCCACCGCATATCCGTAGAGGCCTTCCATCACTTGCGCGCAGATGCGCACCGCTTCACGATCCTCTTCATCCATGCAGTAAAGCCCAGCAGGCTCGCCACCCTGCAACCAGGTGAAGGTGTTGCTCCCCTCAATGCTGACCCTGTCAAAGCGCTCCATCGCAACCGGTGACGCAACAAGACCGCGCACTGCGGAACGCGTCGCAATCAGCGATGCACCGTTCGCAATCGGCACCACTGGAACTTGCGTACGAATTTCGTTGTTGATCTGCGTGAAGAGCGCTTCGCGCGCTGCAGGGTCTGATTCACGTTGCGCCTCATCCAAGAGCGCAACGAGGCGCGGGTACTGATCGCCGTGCGCAGGACCAGAGGTAGAACCGAAGTCAATGCCGAGTGAGTTCCACGCCTCGGGATAGTCAGGGAGTGCTGCGGAGAACGACGCGCCGCGCAACTCACCAGAGAGCAGCTTCCCAATGTAGCCACCCGCCTCTTGGACATCCAACGTGACGCGAATCCCAACTGCGGCGAGTTGCGCCTGAATATCCGTTGCCACCGCCACAGGATCTGGGAGGAAGGCGCGCGGCGTTTCGCGCAGCGAGAGCGTCAGGTCGAGTCCGTTCGGATAGCCGGCCTCCGTCAGGAGTGCACGCGCCGCAACCAAATCTTGCGCGTACCAGGCATCACCAACACAGGCACCATCAATGACGCACGGCGGTACGTGTGTTGCAAGCGTTGACCCCGATGGATAGAAGAGGTTGACGATCCTCTGGCGATCGAGCGCCTGCGCAATCGCCTGTCGGACGCGCACGTCGTTCACCGGCGCATAGCGATTGTTGAAGTTCAGATAGAACGTGTTGAACCCTTCGCGCGTCAGGAGCGCGAGTGATGCATCGGCAGCGATCGCCGCCTCATCCGTTGGCGCAACGTTGTCCGCCGCATCAACCGTGCCTGCGCGCAGCTGTACTAGCCGCGCTGCGGACTCTGGCTCCCACTGGATTACCACGCGCTCGCTTGCGGCGCGATCTCCCCAATATGACTCGTTGCGCGTCAAGACGATCTGAACACCCTGCTCCCATGCAACGAGCGTCAGTGGCCCCGTGCCGTTCATCGTTAACGCGAGTGAGCCGTCCTCAATAGCTGTAGCGAGCCATCCCGAATCGTTCACGGAAAAGTTCGTCACCGCCAGCTTCTGCGTAAAGGCGGGATCAGGCGCACAGAGGGTGAAGCGCACGGTCAACTCGTCAATGGCTTCAATGCGAGCAATCCCAAGGCGCGCCGCGCCACCATCACCAACAACACACGGCGCTGCCTCCGCTTCAGGCCAACTTCGTGAGGAGAAGGCGATCTCGGAGGAGGGTGCAGGGGCGGCGGTGCACGCCGCAGCGATCAACGTGAGCGCAAATGCGAGGCGTGCAGCAGTCATTAGGCACGATGGTAGCGAGTGCGACGGATGCAAGTGCAGCGCCTAGAATCACGCGATGACTTCAGCCAGCACCGCCACCATCAAGAAGAACGACCCGCGCGATCTCCGTCTGGTCACGGCTGGGCAGGGGATCAGCATGGTCGGCACCGCGATCAGCGACCTTGCGATCCCGATCATGGCGGTGGACCTGCTCGGTGCGAATTCGTTCGGCACGGGGTTACTTGGCGCCGCCACAACGGTTGGCTACCTAGTCTTTGGCTTGCAGGCGGGCGTCTGGATTGACAGACTGCCGCGCCGGCAGTTCCTGCTCGCCGCAGATGTGGTGCGCGCGCTGCTGATCCTTGCGATCCCGCTCCTCTACGCGCTGAACCTCCTGACGCTGCCGCTCCTCATTGCGCTGCAAATCGGTATTGGCAGCGCGAGCATCTTCTTCAATCTCGCCTGGCCCGCGTACCTGCCGCGACTCGCCACGGGCGACATCTTGTTGAAACTCAACGCACGACTCGCGCTTCTTGGCGAAATCTCAGGATTCTTGGGGCCAGGAATTGCTGGTGCGCTCATTGGAATTGTGAAAGCGCCGTTCGCGCTTGTTGCAGACGCGTTCACGTTTGTGGTGAGCTACATCTCGCTCGCCGCCATCAAGACACCAGAGCCACCACGCGCGAAACACTCCGGCCTCACCGTGACGCAAGAGCTGCGCGATGGTCTGCGCGCCGTCTGGCAGCGCCCCACGTTGCGCCTCATCACGCTGGAAGCGATCAACGGCAACATTGCGTTCAGCATCATGATCGGACAGTCCGTCATCTACCAGCGTCTCGACCTTGGCTTTGAGCCGGCGCTGATTGGCGCCGTTGCATCGATCGGATTCCTTGGCGGCGCAATCGGCAGCATCCTTGCGCCGCGCGCCGTGAAGCGCATCGGCTTCGGTCGCCTCCTCTTCTGGGACGCGGTGCTCTTTGGTTGCGTGGAGTTCCTCCTGCCGCTCGCCGGTATTGCGCCGCGCGCGTTCGCCTTCCCGATCGTTGCCGTGAACTACTTCATCGGCGGATTCCTCTTGCTGCTGTATGTGGTCCCTGCGACCGCCTTCAGGCAACAGGTGGTGCCGGATCGACTCCTGGGCCGCGTGATGGCGGTGAACCGCGTGGCGACGTGGGGCTTCGGCGCAACGTTCGGATTCTTCATTGGCGGCGTGATTGCGGAGGCCACCTCGCGCCCCGTCGCACTGCTCGTCTCCGCGGTGATTCAGACCACCGTGCCGCTGCTCATGTTCGGCTTCGGCAGCTTCCGCTCCATCAAGACCATTGAAGAGGCGGTAGCATTGGACAACAAGAAGCACGCGCACTAGCGC
>JBBAWP010000047.1:0-6499 GCA_040397155.1 Candidatus Limnocylindrus sp. | reverse complement strand
ATGTCAGCGGCCTTGGTCTGTGCCTCGTCAATGCCGTCCTGAATCGCGCTACCGAGCCGAAACATCTGATTGCCAGCGCCCGTCATGGCAGCGCCGAACCGCACCTGCTGCTGGGCTGCCAGGTTCTCCGTCACCGCAACCTGCGGCGCTTGGAACTGGCCGATGTCACCACCGCCCTGTGGCGCAACCTGCGGTACGAACGATGTAGGTACGGTCGGCATGCTTACATCCTCTGCGTCGAAACGCCCATCAGAAGTTCCTCAATGCGGCGGTTACGCGCCCATTGGCCTGCGATGTCCGTCGCGCTGCCCAACAGACTTGTTCCGAGCGACAGACCTGGATAGATCGTGCTGGCGGTGGCCCGTAGGTTCTGGGCCGAGATGTCAGCCATCGTCGCGCCAACGCCAATGTTGAACGCCTGCAACTTGGCTGCCTCGGCGGCCCGGACGTTGGCGGCACTCATGGTCAGCTTGTCGATCTCCTTGACGAGATCCATGCTGCCAAGCACCTCGGCAGGCGCACCCTCGCTCAAGACGCCACCGCGAGCCGCCAGCGCGGCCTTGGCCGATGCACGGGCCTGACCAGCCTGCATCGTGTAGCGACCAATGCGCTCCTGGCCCTCGCGCATGATGCCGCCGGCAGCGAATTGCGCCATGCCCTGATTGATGCGGGCCATCTCCGCTGCAAACGCCTGATTCTGCGCCTGCATCTTGAGTTGGTTCTGCTGGCTCTGCGCCGTGTAGTACGAGCCGATGGCGCTATTCGCAGCGCCAAGAATCGACATGATCGGTCCAGCAACCGTCATGGCTTCTGCAAACTGGCTCATGTCGAAGCCTGCGCCTGCACCGCCAGTCTGCGCTGCCGTCAACGCGGCCTCGTTCTGCATGGATGACAGATACGGGTAGTTCTGTGCCGTAAGCATGGTGTTATCCAAGCCTGGATAACTGAACCCTTGTGTTGGCGTGGTGACTACGAATCCCATATCAGCCTCCGATCACGACCTCGAGCGTCAGGCCCACCACGCTCAACGGCAATGGATCAACCTGACGAATGAATACCTGTCCGCTGTTGACCCACTTCGGCATGAGGTCAACGTCCACCTCGTCACTCTTTAGCGCCGGCGGGCTTCCATACGGTTCCGTGCTGCGCTGCTTGGCTTCAACCAAGTTGTCGGCGTCCGGGCCCACAAAGATGCCGCTTGACTGGAATACGCGCAGCGTGGCCTTGTTGATGTTCTTGCGACGGCCCTGACCAGCTCCGTCAATGTTGATGGTCAGCGGCAGCGTTTGCAAATCACTCTGATATGGCAGGCCGACATGGATGACGGTGAAAGCGCGGTCAAGCGTAATGGTTCCCGATGCCACCGTTTCCTGCGGCTGCACCGCACCGTCAGCCAAGATGCTCACAACCTTGCCTTCAAGGTGCGACAGTCCGCTCACACTATTGCGTGCGAACGCCCATACCGCCGTCGCCACGCCTCGCAGGGCGACGGGAATTACCTTGTCTACCCGGGCTGTCGCCACCGTGCTGCTGGTCGTGGACAGAATCGTGAGCCGGTACTGCGTGCCATCGGTGCCAGTAATCACGATGGCGTCGCCCACGTCGCTGGTGCCAGGGAACACAAAGATGCCGCTGGATGCAGTCACCGTCAGCGTGTCGGCTGGACCCCACGTTGAACCGCCTGTCACCGTGACCGTCGTGGCAGTCGTGTTCGTGCCGTCATATGACAGGCCGCAGTCCACGAAGAAACACTCATCAAGGTCCGTCACCTGCCGCGTCTGGAACCTCTCAACATACCGCTTGGTCACAGAATTGATGGTTCGCTTTACGATGACGTAGAGCGCGTCCTCGCTGCCCTCGGCGACGGCGGTGCATGATTCATAGGTGCCGTCCGTGTCATGCCAATGCCAAGCCGCAACCTGCTGCTCTGGCACATAGGTCAGGCCCAGCAGATACCCATTGTTCGACACAAACCACAGGAGCGGCTGCGGCGACTTGCTGTAGCACATGTCCACCACATCCCGGCTGTCGAACAAATGAGCCGCACGCAGCGACAGGTCGCCCGTCACGAAACCGCTGGCCTGCCAGGAGTAGCCCAGTTCGCGCACGTGCCCACCACGGGCTGCGCAGTAGATGACCGTGTTGTTCACGATTGACGGCTGCACGTTGTTTGCACCGATGTACGACTGCGGACGCACCGAAATCGTGGTCGGCGTAATCACGTCGCTGTTGACAGGACTGATCCGCCACTCGGCCGCACTGGTCAGCGCAAGCAGCTGCGTCAGCGGGACAATGTGCCTGATCGTGTTTGCCTCTCGTGCAGCCACACGGAACTTGATGCGATCCGTTTCCTCTGTCGGTATCGAATACGACATGTCTGATTCCGTGCCGCTACGGGTCATCAACATCGTCTGTGGCGCATTGTTCGTGCCGGCAAAGATCCGACGCTGCTCAAAATACGACACCGCTCCTGGATAGTTGCCCGCCGAGTTGAACACGCTGTCATACACCGGCGGCGTGATCGACATGTCAGGCGAGATGTTGTCATCAATAATGGACGTGCTAGTGGTCTGTCCGATGAACCCGTACAGCCCACCCTGCAACTTGTAGACGTTGTATCGCGCTGCGCCAGACACGGCATTCCATGTGATGGTGATGTATTCACCTGCCTGCCCGAAGTCGCTCAACTGCGTGACCGACGAACTCGCAACGGATTCCGAGATGTCATCGGACGCGACTGCTGTGACGACATACGTGTATTCGTACTGATCGCTAGTTGTAGCAACCGATTCCGATGTGGCGAGGTTTGTCGGTGCAGACAACGGAGCTGCAAAGTCGATTGTGGACAGAACCCACGTTGTAGCACCCAGACGGCGGAGTTCGCGTGGCGCATAGTTCGGATGCACCAGCGTCAGAACGTCCGCGCTCTGGACATAGTGGATGTCGAACAGGTCCGCCTCGGCATACGGATTCGGAATCTCATACACGCCCGCGGGCAACGGATACCAATACGTTGCGTTCGGCGGCGTCTTGTTGATCGCCGTGGCAATGCAGTAGTAATTTGTTCCGCCTTGCGATACCAGCGCGCCAACGTTGTACGGGAATGATGCGGTATGCACACCGCTGCCAGCCGTTGTCGTGACAACGGACACGCCGCCTACTGCGGCGGAAATCTGGAATGCGTTGGGTGTCGCCGTGTTGACGTAGTAGACCGTGTCGGCAGTCATTCCCGCCGGCAGGGTTCCCGTGGTCGTGAAACCGACTGCGGTTCCGTTCGCAAGCCCGTGCGAAGTCCAATTGATGATCGCTGGCGTACTGGCCGTATGGATGCCGCTACCCGCCGTTGTGGTCGAAATCGCCGTACCGCCCACGCTGGATGCAATGCGGAACGTGTTGGTTGCCGAGTTTACGATGTAGTACGGCGTGCCTGTCGAAATGCCGACAGGAAGCGCCACGGTTGTGGTGAACGACAACTCTTGCCCGTTGGACAGTCCGTGTGCAGTCCATATCACCTGCGTAGCAGTCGATGCAGTGTGCGTTCCCGACTGCGTTCCCGTCGTGGTGATCTGTGCGCCACCAGGTGTAGCGGCTACATGGAAGTGATTTGCTGCCGCCCCGGAAACGTAATACGTCGTGCCTACAGACAGTCCCGTAGGCAATGCGCCGGTGGTCGTAAATGTGATAGCCGTGTCATTGACCAAGCCATGCGAGGTCCAGTTGATTTGACCTGGGGATGCGATGGAGATCGTCACAGTATTCGACGCTGGCTGCTGAAATGTGACGGCCTGCTGCGTTGACTGCGTAACCGTCACCGTCGTTCCGCCAGTCACGTATGCGGACGGTGTTCCCGGCGTCAGCGTCGCGCCCTGCGTGTGGAAGCGGAAATAGCCAGCACCCAACTCAATCGCCATCGTCTGCGTCGTGCTGTACGTGAACGGGATCAGCCTGGTGCGCTTGGTGCTGTCCTTGACCTCGCGCACGAACTTGGTGCCTGGCCGATTCTCGGCCGGACCCTGCGGCATGGCAATGAAATTACGCATCCGCGCCGCACCAGTCTGGTACTTCACATCATCGACGCGCCCAAACATCTCTGGCGACATCTCGCCGCCCGCAAACGAACGGAAGTAGATGCGCGTGGATGCCATGACTTACCGCCCGCTCATCCAAGTCGTGATGTGTTCCGGCTTCACGTTACGCTGGTTGGCGTCGGATGCGCGGGCCTGCTGCAAGTAGGCCATCATCATTTGGGCGCATCGCTTGCCCTCGGCAGCTCCCTCGCCGCCCTTGATGACCGGGCCGGCCAGCATCGCAGCAAGATGCCATGACAGTGCCATAACAAACAACGGATCGAACTTCGTCGGGTCCGTAACAAGCGCCTGGTACCGCAGCAGCGCGTTCTCTTGGTTCGTGTAGATGACCTTGTTGCCACTGGTATCAGTCTCAATCTGATACTCCTGCGGCACATAAACGCCAGCGTTGGTGATGGGTGGATTCGTAGCTCCAAAACCATAGCGGTCGGCGGGATATGCACGCACCGCGTAATCGTTCTCTGCCTCTGGCGGCAGCACGGACACGGCAACCATCATGTCGCCTGGACATGCGTAGGCGTACTGCCACATCGTGTACGGCATCGTCACAGACGCCAGAGACACGCGGCGGGACGCGAAGTTCCACATGTGCATTTGCAGCAGGCTGTCACGCGCAATCGGGTAGAACCGAGCGCAATGCTCCGCCTGCGCTGACCCTTCCGGCGGGTCGATGCTCGCTACGGTTGCCTCATCGCCAAGGTGCGCAAGCGCGAGGTTGCAGATTTCGACTTCCGATGCCATGCCTGCCTCCTAGTGATGGAGGAGAGCCGAGGTTTCCCAACGGCTCTCCTCCTTTCATGCACTAGTACCTCATCTCATCACTCATCGCCAGAGGTGTTTGCCTCCTTGCGAGGACGGCCCGGACGGCGGCGAGGCGCAACATCTGCCTCGACCGAATCCGACTCCACCTCCGCAAGTCGCAGCTTGGTGCGCGGTTCGTCCGCGTACTCAAGCAGTTCATCCAGTCGCGGGCCGTCATACTGGAACGTGGTTCCAGCATTGCGGTATCCGTTGTCGATGAAGCAGTCAACCTTGGCCTTGACGGTTGCCATGATGAACTCCTATCAGGCGACCGTGAAGCCAGACGGGTAGAACTTCTTGCCGTCCTGGATGTTGTGAACCACGTCCGCAGTGACAGTGCCGGCGCTGTAGGTACCGCTGACGGTGTACTGCGCTCCGAGGTATCGCTCGCCCAGGCTTGCGATCTGCGGAGGAATGGGAACGGTGAACTGCGCGCCGGCAGTCAGGCTCGCCGTGAGGATTGCACCTGTAGCGGCAATCACGGTCGTGCTAGAAAGCGAGGCGTTGTCATCGGTCACAACCTGGAACGTGATGCTGGTGCCGCCAGAGAAGGCGGTGCCAACGGTGAACACGAAGAACAGATCCGCGCCCTCACCGATTTCACGAGCCTGAAGCAGGTCGATCTTGTCGGTGCTGACGGCGGTTGTGGTGACGGCCTGTGCCGTCGAAACGCGAAGGTTCTGGTCAACAATCATTTGTGTGTCCTTTCTTTCCGGTCCCTATTAGGTGACCTGGGCTTCAGTGTTGACGATGGCATCGACTCGGCGGCACGGAACGCCGAGGAACGAAAGCCAGCTGTTGGGAGTACCGAACTGCGTCAGTCCCTGCTGCACGGACAGCGCGTACTGCGACTTGTCCAGAGCCATCACGGACAGGCCGCTGTGGACGGTCCGGTTCATGTAGAACGCGGCACGGCCCATCGCCATGTTCGGGATGCGGTACAGGGCACGGGTCATCGCACGGATCAGGTTTGCGCTTGCGCTCGAAGCCTGGCCGTTGGTCTGGGCGAGAAGGTCCGTGGTGTTGATGTTGCAGATGCGGACAACGTAGCGCCAATCCTTGACCACCAGGCCGTTCTTCCACTGGTAACGAGTGGCGTAGGCCTGAAGGCGGGTGTTGTCGCTGTTGTACACGGTCTGCTCACCAAGATCTTCGTGCATCAGGCCGGCGGTGCTGCCCTTCGGGAACGGGCAGTAGACGGACTGATCGCCCCACACAACGAGATACACCGAAGTGTTCGCCGTCGCGGAGTACGAGCCGGAGGTCAGTGAGTTGATGACGTTGGTGCTGTTGTTGCTACCAGTCAGCGCCGAGTAACGCGGCGCAAGGCCGAGGAACTGCTTGGGATCGGTGCCCGGGTTGCCATAGAACAGCGTGGTCGCCATTGTCTGGTTCATGGACTCAAGGAACGCATTGTCCTCGGACAGGCGGAACTGCGCGGTGTTGCCGTTCAGCATTGCCAGATCCTTGTCCACTTCGCTGCGGGCCTCAAGGATGCCGCAAGCCTCATCGACCTGCGCGGTCGTGGACTTGCTGTTCGGGATGCCCTGGTTCAGCGCACGCCAGTAGACGGTGGGCAGACCAGTGCGGATCACGACGCGCTCGCCGGT
>JBBAWP010000046.1:0-6930 GCA_040397155.1 Candidatus Limnocylindrus sp. | reverse complement strand
TTTGCGCGAGCACCACCTCCAAATGGATTCGCCCAGTTGCAAGGGAGAGCGAGCCCCGAGCTAAGAGCCTTCCTCGAAGGAATGCGAGACGACAGTGCTGTGGAGCCCGTGGCTCAACCACCAGTGCGGCACGCCGTAGCGCACGTTCGGCTGGAGTCCCCGCCTCTCCGCCAGTGCGTGCGTCTCCACTGAGCTGATGCACGGTGCGAGCGATCGCCACATCGGATCGACGACCTGCGTCGCGGAGCCCGTCGAGCTCAGCCGCCCGACAGCACTGCTGGGTTGGGAGCACGGCCGCCAGTTCGTGCCGCACATTAGCAACGAGCTCACGTGCACTCTGGCTCACGAACGCACCATCTTCTGAAGCGGTCGCGAGCGCACGAGGGCCTGCGCGAGGAGTACTGGGTCATGGAGGTGGGGGCGGAGTCGCGAGGCGATCGCGCGCACTTCAATCGGAGGGCGCGGAACCCCACTGGCACTCGCGCTCCTCGTAAAGCGCGGCTGCAGCGGTACCCCGACCTCGCCACTCCCGCGTCGCGCGACCGACGAAGCGAGTACGAGGTCAATCAGATTCGCCGCGCCATGCTCCACCAGCGCGTCAAGGTGCGCGTCGAGATCCATCCCCTCCGTCTCACCCTCCTGCTCATCCACGTTCGCAACCCAGATCAGCGGTGCGCGCCGCCGCGCGAGTGCCTCGCGAATCTCCGGAACGAGAAGGTGCGGGATCAGGCTCGTGTAGAGGCTTCCAGGCCCAAGGACAAGCAGGTCAGCATCACGAATCGCATCAAGAGCGCTCGCAGTGGCTTTGATGGTTCCCACATCCAGAGATACCGATGCAATGCCTCGCGTTCGCGCAAGCGCCGCCTGGCCGATCACACTGACACCACCACGCGTGCGCCCACGTAGACGTAACGCTTCGGATGTGGCGGGGATCACGCGCCCGCGCACATGGAGGATGCGATGGACGCGTTCAATGCCGCGCTCAAGATCCCCCTCCTCCTCGGCGATCGCCGCTGCCAAAAGGAGGTTCCCTACAGGGTGACCACGTGTCGCTCCGTACTCTGCTGGGAGGCGATGCTGAAGAAGCGCACCCGCCGTTGATTCCGCATCCGCGAGTGCAATCAAGCAGTTGCGAAGGTCACCGACTGGTGGGATGCCGAGTTGCTCGCGGAGGATTCCAGAGGAACCCCCATCATCCGCGAGCGAGACGATTGCGGTGAGCGCAACCCCCTCCCGCTTAAGACCGCGGAGCGCGGTTGCCATCCCCGTCCCACCGCCGAGCACCACGACGCGGCGACCTCCACCATGCAAACGTCTCTCCTGCAACGCGCGCCAGAGACGGGAGCGAAGCCCCACCGGTTAGCTCCTCGCGAGATCGCGATGCTCCACCACAATCGGGGCGGAGCCAACGATCGCCGGCAGGCGACGCGCAAGCGCCTCAACAATGGCAACGGACCGATGTCGACCTCCAGTGCAGCCAATCGCAACACTCAGGCGGCCACGACCATCCGCAAGATAGGCGGGCACGCTTGCAGCGAGGTAGGTCTCAACTGATTGCAGCAAGGAAGCGCCGATCGGATCGCCCAATACGTAGCTGCTGATCTCAGGCGAACGACCATCGAGAGGACGAAGCTCAGGCACCCAGTGCGGATTCGCCGCCGCCCGGACGTCAAACACGAGATCCGCTTCAAGAGGGATGCCGTGCTTGTAGCCGAAACTTGTCAGCCGGATCGCAACACGCTCATCACTCTCAAGCGCTTCAGCGACAAGACGATCGCGCAGCTCCCTCCCGCTGAGATCACTTGTGTCAATCACCGCATCCGCAGATTCACGCGTCGCACTCAGAAGCGTGCGCTCCGCTGCAATCGCATCCGCAACCGATCTCGGAGCATCGACTGCCCCACCCAACGGATGTCGGTGTCGAGTTTCACTGAAGCGTCGAATCAACACGTCATCGCGTGCATCCAGATAGATGATCCGTGCACTCACGCCGATCGCCGCAGTCCCCGTGCGCACAAGTTCAATCGTCTTGCTCGGATCTCCATCTCGCGCATCAAGCACCAAGCAGACCCGCGCGAACCGCTGTGGGTCAGCGGCAATCTTCTCCACGAGCGCTGGGAGCAGTTCGTGCGGAAGATTATCGATGGTACGAAAGCCAATATCTTCCAGCGACTTTGTCGCCGTTGTCTTCCCAGCGCCAGAAAGGCCTGTCAGGAGGATCACACGTCGGTCAACGCTCATCGCCCACCCGCGCGCACAAGGATGATCGAGAACTCATAGAGCAAGAGGAGTGTGATAGCCAGCACGAGCGGGCTCACAAGATCGGTTCCAGGCGTTGCAAGGGCGCTGATGATGACAACGCCGACGATTGCGCCACGGCGCCAGGCTCGTAGCTTCGCTGAGGTGACCAGTCCCACTCGAGAGAGGAAGACGAGAACGATCGGATACTCAGCAGCGACCGCAAAGAGAAGGACGAGGCCACTCACAAAGCCGAAGTATCGATCCGCAGCGATCATCGGCAAGAGGTCCTCGCTTGCGAAGCCAAGGAGGAAACCGACGGCGATCGGAAGGATGCTCCATGCAACCACCGCGCCAATGAGAAAGAGTGCGAGCGCGAGCGGAAGCCACGGCCGTGCGCTCCGCCGCTCCGCACTCGTGAGCCCGGGGCTGATGAATGCCCACACTTGCCAGAGGAGGATCGGCATTGCAATGGCAAGACCACCGATAAGGCTCAGTTGCATGCGTATGCCGAATGCGTCTCCAACTCCGGTGAAGTAGAGCTTGGTAGTTCCGAGTGGTCCCCGGAGCAGTTCAATGAGCTGGTCAGAGACACTAAATGCGGCAGCTGCGCCAACGACGACGGCAACCGCGCAAATCAGCACGCGTCGGCGAAGTTCGCGGAGGTGATCAACCAGCGGCGCCGTACGCGTCACGCTCGCGGCCTCATGAAGTGCAGAATCGACCGCCATCTAGGGAGCCCCTCGCTTGGCGATGTGACTCAGCCCTTTCGCTTTGGACGCCGTGCTGGGCTCTTCCGCGCGCTTCGCTCCTCTCCAGGATCAACCGCCTCGGAGGTTGCCTTGCGGAACTCTCGGAATGAGCGGCCCACCGCAGCGCCAATCTCCGGAAGTTTGCCTGGGCCGAAGACCACAAGGATCACGGCGAGAATGAGGATGAGTTCGCCAGGTCCGATGTTCGGCACGTTCGGTACTCCTTACGCTGACGCGTCCGAACGGACGCCCTATGGGGTGAGTATAGCGAGACGACTCGCCCACTCGGCCGAACGAGCGTGGATCGCCTCCGGAGTCGCTCCGCCATCGGTCGCGGAGCCTGAGATCCCCCGCCCTACATTGACCAGGAGCGAACCTCCAACTCGTGCCCTTGGGGTTCCAGTCGTTTCACTATGCGCCAGCACCGCCGCGAGATCGCCCCCTTGAGCGCCGATTCCAGGGACGAGGAGTGGCAAATTCGGTGCGACTCCACGAAGCTGCTCCATCGCCGCTGCCGCGGTCGCACCCGCCACAAGGCCGATTCGTCCCGCGTGGGCCTCCGGCCGCGCCGCTGCGAGTCGAGCGACGCGAAGATAAAGCGCCTCTTCTGGCGCTGATCCATCAGCCGCAACCCGCAGCTCCTGGAGCTCTGGCGCTTCAGGATTTGAGGTTCGGCAGAGGAGATAGACAAAGCGGTCCTCTCTCGTAAGGAGTGGCTCAAGGGCACCAATTCCAAGATACGGATTCGCCGTGACCGCATCTGCCCCAAGGACGTCATAGAGTGCGCGTGCCTGCGCAGCAACGGTGCTTCCAATATCCCCGCGCTTCACATCAACAATGAGGGGCGTATCGCTCGGTAGTAGGGTGCGAATGGATTCAGCAACTCGCATGCCCCCCGATCCGTACGCTTCAAAGAAGGCAAGGTTCACCTTGTAGGCGGCCGCATGATCAGCCGTCGCATCAATGAGTAGCTGACACCAGCGACGAAGCCCCTCCTCACCCTGGGAGAACGCGACCGGGAGGTGTGCCGGATCGGGGTCAATTCCCACGCATAGGCGGCCCCCGCGTCGCTTTATCGATGCTTCGAGAAGATCCAGGTAGCGACTCACGGAGTTACGCCCCCGCCCGCTTGCACACTCAGCGGGCCCCATGCGGGTCGCACTCCCGCGTCAACGAGGTCGCGCAGAAGCTGCACGCTTGCAATGATTGACGGAACACCTGAAGGTGGCGCGCTGATGGTGACCTGCTGCAGCGTCGCAGCGCTCTCACGTGCCGCCAAGAAGATCAGCGAGCCGCCGTCGGGGGACCACGCGGGAGACCATGAGCGACCAGTCCGCGTCACTTCAAGAACGATCTCTCCCGTCGCCGCACTCAAAATCACAACATCGCTCCCCTTCCTGTCGATCCGCGTTGCCGCAACCCACCGACCATCTGGGCTGACCGCTGGTTCAATGAATCCCTTTGCGCCGAAGCGTACGATCCGATCCGCAGCAACGTCAAAATAGATGATCCGTGATGCTGAGACGCCCTCCTCTTGACCGTTCTGCACGTAGTAGAGGCCGCTCCCATCCGCGTTCCATACTGGATCCTGATGGCCATACGGTGCCTCATCGGGGAGTACCGGGGTAAGCATTCTGCCGTCCGGCTGAAGGATGCGGATGATCACATCCCCTCCAAGTTGTGACGCACCTTTGTAGTCTGTCGCGAGCGCAACCTCACCGTTTACGCTGATCGCTGGGTCAAACATGAACGTGGAGAAGTTCAGCTTCGGGTTCTGATCCACCAGTAGCCCATCCAGCACGATTTCAGCGTCACCCCCTCGCGCGCCGACGCGCATGAGCGTTGGAACAGCCAACCGATACGGTGTCACGCCACCTGCTGCATTGAGTCGGCCCCCAATCTCGTTCCTGGTGCGAATGAAGTAGAGCCAGGTTCCATCCCTACTCCATGCTGGCTCACCATCTGTGGTCGAGGTGGACACTTGCGAGATCGATGCTCCGCTCAACGACCAGAGCGCTCCGCCTCGCGCGAAGATAATGCTCCCATCAACAAGTACGCCTTCCGTAACGGCTGCCCCTTCCCCGCCCGTCTCATCTCGTGATGAGGAGAGGTTGGCAACCCAGAACGTTGCAAGCGCACTCGCAGCGAGGAGGAGTGCGGCGAGCAGCGGCGCAGCCTGCGGGCCCGCGCCACGCCAGCCAGGCCCCCGACTCCCCCGCGTGGACGTAGGCGGACGGAGGGCGTGATACGGGCGAGACGAGTTGGCGCGATCGCTGCTGAGGCGCGGCCGTGGGCGAAGCGAACGGTTCCCGCTCATGCGTTGGCCTCCGCTGTTTGGAGATCGACCACATGCAGCTCAATCTTCTCCGTCCCTCGGTAGGTGCGCTGAACAATTCGCGCCACCAGATCAATGGTGCTCCCTTCGTGGCCAGCCGCATCTGCTCGACCGAAAGCGATCGCGTCGGTGCGGCCTCCGTCAATCTCCAACGTCAACCGCGCATGTTTCCCATCGCCGACGAGGCGAACACTGGTGAGGGCGACGCCCCTGAAGAGGAAGAGCGGATCAGGATTCCCCACGCCCGTTGGCGAGAGGTAGTCCACGAGCGTCGCGAGAGACTCGAGTGAACGGCGTCCAGATGCTGGCTCGAGATCAACGGAGAGCACCGGCTCTCGCTGCGCGCTCTGCCCTTCAAATGCGGCTGCGAGATCGGTCACGAGTCCCTCCCATTCGCCACTCGCTGCCGTGCAGCCACCGGCGCCATCATGCCCGCCGTGTCGAATCAGTCGGGCAGAGGCAGCCTCCAAGGCCTTCGCGACCGAGAATCCGCGTGGGGCACGGATTGAACATCGAAGGATGGAGGCGTCGGTAACGGAATCGCTCAGGTTTGCAACGAGTGCTGGCCGACCAAACTCCTCTGCAAGTCGCCCGGCAACCAGACCGAGTACGCCAGGCGACCAGTCGCCAGATACGGCGATGAGTGCCGGTTCAATCCGCGCTCGTGCGTCATCGCGTGTCGTCAGCCCATCCGCGCCCAGAGCAGCGCGCGCAGCATCGAGCGCCTCACGAGAAATATCTCGCCGTTCGAGGTTCAGCGCCTCCAGCTGTGCCGAAAGCTCCGCCGCTTCGTCTGGATCATCCGTGGTCAGCAGATCAAGCGCTGGGCGAGCATCTCCGATCCGACCCGCCGAGTTGATGCGCGGTGCAAGTGTGAAGCCGACCACCTCAACCCGATGCGGCCCCTCAGCAGCAGCACTCGCAAGGAGCGCCTGAACACCCGCAGGGGTTCGTCCCGCACCGTTCAACACCTTCAGCGCAGAACGCACAATCACCCGAAATTCATCGGCGATCGGCACCATATCTGCCACTCCGCCAATCATCGCGAGCACGGAGAGTTCTCCGAGCAGGGCACGTCTCTCTTCATGGTCGGCGAGGATCCCCTGGGCAATCTTGAAGGCGAGCCCGCTCCCCGCAAGGTTCGGAAATGGATACGTTGCATCTGGACGATTCGGATTCACGAGCCACGCGGCCTTCGCGGGGTCACTCGGAACTGCATGGTGGTCAATGATCCCGACCAAGATCCCAAGATCTAAGGCCTCGGCAACCCGCGCACGATCTGCCGTGCCGCAGTCCACGGCCAGAATCAGCTCTACGCCGTCCTCTTGTGCGGCAGCAAGCGCACCCTCTGGGATGCCATGGCCATCGCTTTCGCGGTTTGGGATGTAACCCTCGGCAATCGCGCCGATCGCGCGCAACGCACGGATCATGATCGCCGCCCCCGTCAGGCCGTCCGCATCAAAGTCACCAACGACGAGAACGGGCTCCCCTGCTTCACCAGCAGCTCGCAAGCGCGCGATGAGGCCTGCTGCATCCGGCAGGAGCTCTGGCGCGTGCAACGTTCGATCACGGGGATCAAGAAAACGCTGCACAGCATCTGGGGCA
>JBBAWP010000045.1:0-7122 GCA_040397155.1 Candidatus Limnocylindrus sp. | reverse complement strand
CTCGCGCTCCGAATCGGTCCTGACTATGCCGCAGCGGGGGTGCCGATGCTCCCCGTCACTGCAGGCCCTGCGGAGACGGCACGACAGATCTGGCTCTACACAATCTTGCTGGTCGTCATGAGCCTGATGCTCTGGCTCGTTGCGGGGATGGGTGCGGTCTATCTCGCGGTTGCAGTTGCTTTTGGAGCGGTATTCCTGCTGCGCGCCTGGCGCCTACGAAGCGAGGTGCTCGGTGACGGACTTCTCCGCGGTGCAACGCGTCTCTATCGATTCTCAATCACGTATCTCACCGTGCTCTTTGCAGCGATCGCGATCGACGCGATCCTGCCCCTCTAGCGGCGGCTGCTCGAGAGCGACTGCCGCTTCGCGCGTCCCGTTGGATCAACCCGCGCGAGCCAGAACTGCACCTGCGGTCCAATCGTCAGCGCAAACCAGATCGTCCCGAAGCCGAACGTCCCGCCGAGTGCAATCCCAATCAGGCCCACGATCACCTCAATCGCAGTTCGAACAAGCCAGATCGGTCGACCGGTGACGCGGTGGAAACCGGTCATCAGTCCGTCCCTAGGCCCTGGGCCGTTGCCGCTGCCGATGTAGATTCCCGAACCGAGCCCAACGAGTCCGGTCCCGATGACAGTGAGCGCAAGAGCGACTGGCAGATTCTGGCTGAGGACCTCCTGTGGGGGAACGCCGAGTAGGCGCATGGTGTTCAGGGTGATATCCATCACGAATCCAATCACGACGATGTTCGAAATAGTCCCAAGCCCGGGCGCCTGTCGGATGGGAATCCAGAGCAAGATCACAAAGAGTCCGCTCAGCTGTGCCGCCTGACCAATGGTGATGCCGAGGTTGTAGCTGAGGCCTTGGTGAAGGATCTCCCAAGATGGAAGCCCAATGCCACCATTCACCATCAGCGATAGCCCAACGGCGAAGATGGCTTGACCAGCGATTGACTGAGGGAATCGGCGCAGCGCCTCGGCGCTCATAGCGTTGGCGAGCCAGTTGCTTCGTGGTGCGGTCATGACACTCCGTTCAACGCTCTGCGCTTGCGCGTCGGAGTCGGTCAGCGATTGCAGCGCCGAGTCCTGGCTCAGGATAGGGGGTGGTCAGGATCGTGTCGTGCGCATCTCCGTCGACTCGGAGCGCCTCGTCAAGCTGATGGAGGAGTTCAAAGAGCTGTGACGCGGCGCGCACAGGATCGAGCTGCTCGCTCAGCGCCGCGCGCGCAACCACGGTGAGCCCGGCGGCGACCTGATCAAGACGAGCGAGGGTTGCGTCGTCTGGCGCGAGGAGTGCGACGCGCGAGAGGTTGCGCAGATCCGGTGAGGCAGGGTCAATGATGCGAACCCGCGCACGTGGGGCGTAGTGCGACGCGGTCATCCCCGGCGCAGGGAGTGCGGCGTCGGATGGTGATGGAGCTGCGGGCCCAAGGAGTGGACCGAACGGCGCGAGGGCGCGTTCCACGAGTTCGCGTGGCACGCCGCCCGGTCGCAGGAGTCGCGCGGGCTCCCCAGGGAGAAGTGAGACGACGGTTGACTCAACGCCGACGCGCGATGGCTCGGCGACAACGATCGCATCGATCCGTCCGCTCAACTGCTCCGTCACGTGCGCGGCGCTGGTGGGGGAGAGTTGACCGAAGAGATTGGCGCTTGGCGCCGCAATCGGGCACCCTGCCGCGCGAATCAGTGCGCGCGCGGTCTCGTGTGCTGGGAGGCGCACCCCAACGCTCGGGAGCCCTGCGCGCACAAGTTCGGGAATCGCTGCGGATGCGGGGGCAACAATCGTGAGCGGCCCTGGCCAGAAGGCATCCGCGAGCGCGCTCACGCGCGGATCACTGAGCGCACTGGAGGAGAGGACGCGAGGGAGTTCAGAGCAATCAGCAATGTGCACGATCAGCGGGTCAAAGGTTGGTCGACCCTTCGCCGAAAAGATCCGTGCAACGGCGATCGGATTCGTTGCGTCAGCGCCGAGACCGTAGACCGTCTCCGTGGGAAAGGCGACAAGTTTTCCTTCGCGAAGCAGCGCGGCAGCACGTGGAACCGCAGTCGCGACCTCATCTGGGTTGCGGGCGTTGAGTAGTTCTGTCTTGATGGATTCCATCACCCTGCCCTGACGGTGAGCGTGATTGGCGCGTGATCTGAGGGGAGTGCCCCCTTCCGCTCGTCGCGATCCACACTGAATGAGATCAGAGCTCCCGCCGATGGTGAGGCGAGAAGGTGGTCAATCCGCATGCCGTGACCGCGATGAAACGCACCCCCACGGTAGTCCCACCACGTGAAGGCGGGCTGCTCACCGGTTGGCGCAAGCTGCAGAGCCGAATCTGCGAGTCCAGTGGCGAGGAGAGCCTGGTGCGCGCCGCGCTCTTCCTTGGAGACGTGTGTTGCGCCAGCAAGTGCGGCGGGATCCCACACGTCTTCATCTCTTGGTGCAACGTTGAAGTCCCCACCGAGAATCAGTGGTCCGGTGGTGAGTGCCTCGCGCGACCAGTGTGCGAGCGCCTCCATCCAGCGCAACTTCGCACGCCAGTATCCGCTCCCAACTTCACGGCCGTTCGGCACATAGACGCTGGCAATCTGGATCCCTGCGCATCGCGCTGCAATGAGGCGCGGCTCTTCGCTGAGGTCAGGATCATCCGCTTGGACTGGGCTCGCCGCAGCGACGGATGCGGCGGGGAGACCGAGCAGCGGCGCGTCAAGGCCAACGCGTGAGGCGATCAGCACACCGTTGCGTCCCCCCGCCCCGATCGCGGCCCACTGATAGCCGTGCGCGTCGAATAGATCAGCGGGAACCTGCTCTGGGTTGCACTTGGTCTCTTGCAGGAGGAGGACGTCAGGCCCTGCGCGTTCAATGAACGCGGCGAGTCGTTCTGCGCGCGCGCGGATGCCATTCACATTCCATGAGGTGATGGAGATCGCTTCTGCGCCCATGCGCGCGCGTTACGTACGAGGGCCGTGAAGGATTGCGCCGATCAGCCCGTCTGCTCCACCTGGCTCTGCTCCTGCACCGTTGTCCAGCTGCACGGAAACTCCGAGCGCACCGAGCGCGGCGAGCGCTCGTTCAAGTGCGCTCTCTGCCACGGCAAGGTGCACCACACCGTCACCGCTCTCGGGGCTGCCGACAACGCCTTCAATCGCAATCTTCTCTGCGGCGAGTGCGGACGTGACCGCGGCAAGGCTGCCAGCGGCGGGGGTGATGGTGATGCTGAACCAGGCGCTCATACGCGTATCGTAGGCTACCGCGCCTGCGCAGCGTTCGGTGTGGCGCCAGAGACTGCGATCGTTCGCTGCGCGCCGCCGAGCGTGACCTCAATGACCAAGTTGCTGCGCAGCGCACGGCGTCCGTCTGCCGGATCTCGCTGCGGGCCGAGCGGCTCTGGGGAGGCGCTGGCACTCCCAACCGAATAGGTTCCAAGGAGCGCATCCGAGATCCACCATGAGCTCAACGTAGGCGTGCCACCAGTGCGCGGGGTGGCGAGGAGTGAGACCTCAAGTCGCCCGTCAACGGTGGGGGCGAGGAGTGCGACCTCATCGCGATCATCTGCATTTCGATCCCAGACCGTGAGCTGTACCTGATCAAGCGCTGCCGAAGAGGTGCCGATCAACTGCGGCGCGCCAAGTGCGGGCGGTTGAATCCGCTTTGCGACCCAACGGCGCTTCTCTGAGAGTGCCACCCAGATGCCACTCTGTCCGCCACCCGCCGCAATGTTCGCTGCGGGCGTTGGGGCCTTGATCACGAGATCGTCGCTCCCATCGCCATTGACGTCTGCAGTGAGGGTCTCCATGCGCGTTGCGTCAATGCCAGCGGCGGCGAGATCCGTCACGCTCCAGATGTCGTCGCGCCAGAGGTACTCATCACCTCGTCGTTCAATAGAGCCCATTGCGGCGCTCGTCACTGGGAGCCCGGTGAGTGGATCGGTGGTGTTCCAGACGCGGAGCGTTGCGATCTCTGGGAAGAGGTCGCCGTCGAAGTCTCCGCGGAACTCGGTGAGCGTCCCGTCACTCCAGCCAGCCGGAAGTGACCACGGTTCGGCAAACGGATCAACGACGTAATCCACCAACGTTGCATCAGGCTCGCCCGGCAAAGGTTGATAAAGCGCCACATTCGGTCCGTAGAAGCGTCGAATCAGCGCTTCAAAGGTCTCACCGTCTCGCGCACAGCGGCGTGCATTCTGCTGGAACAGGTGGAACCCCGTGTAGTACTTGTCGCACCCCTTTCGGTACGCCCCACCACGATACCCAGTGTGTGCGAATCCCTTGCGCCCACCTGCGGTGCGCCAGATTGAGAGTGGCCAGATCGCTTCGATCGCAGAGCGGATGAGTGGGAGTCGAGCCGGGAGTCCCTTCTTGACGCGCGCCGCGTCTGACTCCTCCTGCTTCCGCGTTGCGTTCTCTCGGTAGAGCTGGAAGGTGACGGTTGAACCGATATCAAAGCAGTCGCCGTTCTTGTCTTTCAGTTTCTTGTTCGGGCGCGTGATGTACCACCATGCGTACTGTTTAACGATCTGCGCCGCGGCGAGGAGTTGCGCGCGGTGCGTCTCGTTCGGACCCCACTCGTTAATGACGACGCGCTCAACGTAGGTTTTGAAGTCAACCTGTACGCGCGTTCCCATCTTGTAGCGCCGCCCCTTCTTGACGGGGATGTGCACCCAGATGCTCTCTGGTGGTCTCGTCAGCGAGGTCCATGGCGTGCACTGGTAAGGCGCGGCAGCCGACGCTGCCGGAGCACCCTCGCCAGCGGCTGGGCCAACGGCTGGGATGGCCAGTAGCGAGAGGAGCAGCGCGACGACGACCGCGCGCTTAGAGTTCCGCAGGGGCCCCAGCACGTGTTCCGCTCCTGAGTGGGATCTCCTCAATCAACGTTGCCGCTACAAGTGCCACAAGGCTTGCGATCACAGCAATCCAGAAGATTGCGCCGATTGCATCGGCAACTCCCGCCTTGATCGCATCAAAGAAGACCTGCACGTATTCGGCAGGGATCAGTGCGAGGAGGGCGGGATCAAATTGACCGCCAACATTCGTAAACTGATCAAGGTTGCTCCCCGCAGCCGCGAAGAGTGGGTCAAACGTTCCAGCAGGCGCCGCTGTGGCGAGTTCTTCGGGGATCGTGCGCGTCAGCTGCCCGCCAAAGTAGGAGCCAACGATGGCGAGCCCCACTGAGCCGCCAACCTGGCGGAAGAAGGTGAGATTCGAGGTTGCCGCACCGAGGAACTTGAATGGGACCGCATTCTGCACAACGATCGTGAATACAGAGAGTGTTGGCCCGATGCCGAGTCCGGCGAGGAACATCCAGCCACGAAGCACCCACGGGTCGGTGTCCGCTTTGATGTTGGTGAGAAGAAGTGAGCCGGCGGTGACCAGAACGATCGCCCCAAGGATGAGCGTCTTGTAACGCCCGCGTCGAGCCACCAGCAGCCCTGCACCGACTGAACTGATGATCACGCCGAGGAGGAGTGGGAGTGTGGCGTAACCAGAGTTGGTCGCCGTCTCGCCGAGCACGGTCTGGAAGTAGCGCGGAAGGAAGATCACTGCGGCGAAGAACCCGATTGATGCGAAGAAGGCGGCCGCCGCAGCTGCCGCAAACGTGCGGTTTCTGAAGAGCTCGAGTGGGATAATCGGCTCCTCGGCCTTCGCCTCAACGAAGATGAAGAGGCCAAGGATCGCCAGACCCGCTGAGATGAGGCCGGCTACCGCTGGCGTCGCAAAATCGTTTGTCTGCACGTTGGTGAGTCCAATCAGCACAGGAACGATTCCTGCAACAAAGACCAGCGCTCCTAGGACGTCAATCTTTTGATTGGCGCGACCACGGAAGGTTGGAAGCTCCAGCAAGATGATGACGATGCTGAGGAGGCCGATCGGCAGGTTCACGTAGAAGATCAAGTGCCAACTGAAGGTGTCGGTGAGCCAGCCGCCGAGGGCGGGGCCAACAAGGCTCGAGAGTCCGAACACTGCTCCGAACAGTCCCTGGTAGCGTCCGCGCTCTTTTGCGCTGTAGAGATCGCCAATGGTCGCGAGTGCGATCGGGAAGAGTGCACCAGCGCCGAGTCCTTGAATTCCTCGGAAGAGGATCAGCTGCTCAATCGTTTGCGAGAGGCCGGCGAGCGCCGAACCGATGAGGAAGAGCCCGACGCCAGTTAGGAGGAGTGGTTTGCGGCCGTACATGTCCGAAAGCTTCCCGTAGATGGGTACGGTCACGGTGCTGGCGAGGAGGTAGATCGTGACGACCCATGTGTAGAGGTTTGCGCCATTCAAATCGGTGATGATCTGCGGGAGTGCGGTGCCAACAATCGTCTGGTCGAGCGCCCCCAAGAAGAGGGCGAGCATGATCGCAATGACGATGCCCTGCTTTGCGCGCTTGGGGAGATCCTCTCCCGCGTGGTGGCTTGCGGCGGGTTTTCCCTTCGCGGACTTCGCGGGGCGCTTCACTGCCGGGGTTGCTGCCGCACGCGTGGTGCTACGTCGTGGCGTTGCCATAGGGACCTCCTGCTTCACGCCTCTGCCACATGCTGCGGTAGTTCACGTTGCAACGATCATACTCCTCGTCTCCAAGGCTGTCCTGACGCGCTAGGGTTGCCTCATGAAGATCGGCATCGTCGTTGAGGGCCAGATGGGACTCACCTATGCGCAGCAACTCGCAATCGCGACGCGCGCTGAGTCACTCGGCTTTGATGCCTTCTATCGCACCGATCACTATGAATCGTTCCCAGGTCCCGCAGATCAGGCGACGAGCGATGCGTGGAGTGTCCTCGCGGGAATCTCGCGCGAGACTTCGCGCATCACACTCGGCACGCTGGTGAGCCCAGTGACCTTCCGATACCCAGGTGAGTACGCGAAGGTCGTCGCCACCGTGCAGGAGATGGCGGGGCGCCGCATGCACGCAGGCCTTGGTGCGGGCTGGCACGAGTCGGAGCATCGCCGATACGGATTCCAATTCCCAGAGATGCCAGTCCGGGCGGCGATGTTGGAGGAGCAGCTCAGTATCGTCCGCGGCCTCTGGTCGGGCCCTGATGGCTGGTCGTTCAGCGGGACGCACTATCAAATCAGCGACGCGCTCTTCCGGCCGAAGCCAGATCCTGTGCCGTGGATCATCACTGGCGGCGAGGGTTCGCCACGCGGCATGCGCATCGCC
>JBBAWP010000044.1:0-7169 GCA_040397155.1 Candidatus Limnocylindrus sp. | reverse complement strand
CGGGGCCGAACACCTCAGCCGGCATGCAGTAGCTGCAGCGGAAGTTACAGCGGTCAGTAACCGAGAGGCGGACGTCGCGGAGCGGCCGATTGAGCGCGTCTACTGGGGCACCGCGATAGACGGGAAGTGAGCGAGCAGTTCGTAGCATCTTCCTAGTGTAGGTGGCAGACGCACATCAGCAGGAGCTAGACGTTGAGAAGGTCTACTCCTCAGCGGCGCCCGTGTTGCTGCGGATCGTCTCTACGACGTTGCCGTCGGCGAGGGTGGTGACGTCGCCAAGAGCTCGCCCTTCGGCAATGTCACGAAGGAGTCGGCGCATGATCTTCCCGGAGCGCGTCTTGGGGAGGTCTGGAACAAAGAGGAGGAACTTCGGTCGGGCGATCGCGCCGATCTGTTTCGCCACATGCGAGCGGAGCTCCGAGGCGAAGGTCTCTGAGGCCTCGACCCCCTTCTTCAAGATGACAAATGCAAAGATCGCTTGGCCGGTGAGTGGGTCACTCTTGCCGACGACCGCCGCTTCGGCAACGTCGTGATGGTCAACCAGCGCCGACTCCACTTCAATGGTGCTGATGCGGTGCGCAGACACATTCATCACGTCATCCACACGGCCCAGCAGCCAGTAGTAGCCCTCCTCGTCGCGGCGAGCGCCGTCGCCCGCAAAGTAGGAGCCTGGGAAACGGCTCCAGTACGTCTCCTTGAAACGCGCGGGGTCACCCCAGATGCCGCGCAGCATGGAGGGCCACGGCTGCGTCAGCGTGAGGAAGCCGCCCGAGCCGAGCGGGACGCTTGCCCCACTCCCGTCCACAACATCTGCGCTCATCCCCGGCATGGCGAAGGTTGCTGATCCTGGCTTCGCGGTGGTGACACCCGGGAGCGGACTAATCGCAATCGATCCAGTCTCCGTCTGCCACCAGGTGTCCACCACTGGGGTGCGTCCGCCACCGATCACGGTGCGGTACCAGAGCCACGCCTCTGGGTTGATCGGCTCGCCCACCGAACCGAGAAGTCGGAGTGAGCTGAGGTCGTGCTTCTGGGGATGCTCTTCACCTTGACGCATGAAGGCGCGAATCGCTGTTGGCGCGCAGTAGAGAATGTTCACCTTCAACGCTTCAATGATCTCCCACCAGCGATCCCACGCTGGCGTATCTGGCGTCCCTTCGTACATCACCTGCGTTGCGCCGTTCGCGAGTGGGCCGTAGACGATGTACGTGTGACCGGTGATCCAACCAACATCCGCGGCGCACCAGTAGACATCGTCGGGCTTGATATCAAAGACGGCGTGATGCGTGAACGATGCGCCGAGTAGATAGCCGGCGCTCGTGTGCATGATCCCCTTCGGCTTTGCGGTGGTGCCACTCGTGTAGAGCAAGAAGAGGAGTTGTTCGGCGGGCATCGGTTCAGCGGGGCAGTCGGCCGACTGCGCGGGGACGAGATCCTGCCACCAGTGGTCGCGCCCAGACCGCATCGCCGTCTCGCCAGGCGTACCTGGCTGGCGGCGGCGATAGACGAGTGATGCGGTGATGGTTGGTGACTTCTCCATCGCCTCGTCAGCGATCGTCTTCAGTTCGAAGAAACTCCCCTTCCGGTAGCCGCCATCAGCGGTGATCAGCACCTTCGCTTCGGCATCGTTGATACGGTCGGCGAGCGCAGTTGCGGGGAATCCGGAGAAGACCACGCTATGCGCAGCACCCAAACGCGCGCAGGCGAGCATCGCGATCGCCACTTCAGGGACCATCGGCATGTAGATCGCCACGCGATCGCCCTGACCAACGCCGAGCGACTTCAGCGCATTCGCCGCCTGCTGTACCTCGCGGTGGAGGTCGTTGTAGGTGAGGGTGCGCCGATCACCCGGCTCCCCGACCCAGTGAATGGCGACCTTCTCGCCGAGCCCCGCGGCGACGTGCCGATCGATGCAGTTCTCCGCAACGTTCAGCCTCCCGTCAGAGAACCACTCCGCGAAGGGGAGGTTCCACTCCAGCGTCTTGGTGAAGGGGGTGCGCCAGGTGAGTCGTTCGCGCGCCTGCTTCGCCCAGAAGGCGACAGGGTCGGCGGCGGCTTCGGCGTAGATGGCGGCGCTGACGTTGGCTGCGGCCGCTGTGGAGGCGTCAGGTGGGAAGGAGAGGCCCGCCGCCTGGAAGGTCTCGATTGCGTCGTGTGACCCTTCAGCCATGCGCCGTCACCGCTTAGCTTAGGAGCTCGTCGTCGCTGACCTCACGCTCTCGCTCGTCATCATCTTCCTCTTTCAGGACAGGGACGATCCCCGTACGTCGCTGGGCGGCGCCGCTCCAGCCGAGCTTCCGACTGATCCCACGCGCCGCATCGCGCGCCGCGTTCACCAGCGTCGGGAGGTTCACTGCTGTCACTCGGGAGGAGGCGCCCCACACCACGACGGTCGCAATCACGGTGCCGCGCGCATCACAGACAGGGACGGCGGCGGCGGAGAGACGTTCGTCCCACTCGCCCGTGGCCACGGCGTAGCCGCGTCGTCGCACGAGTGCCAACTCTTCCAAGAGCGCACGCGGGTCGGTGATCGTACGCGGCGTGTACTGCACCAGGCCACGTCGAGCAATGGAGAGCACGGTGCGCTCTGGGAGTGATGCGAGGAGGACCTTCCCTGCTGCGATCGCGTGCATCGCCACTGGGCGACCAGTGATGTCTGGCATTGGCGTGAGGTTCGGTCCATCAATCTGACAGATCGCCACCGCCGCCCCGACTCCGTCGAAGACCTCAAGGCTCACCGTCTCATGCGTCGCCTTCGCAAGCGCTTCAAGCTCTGACTGCGCAATGGTGCGAATGTCTAACGTGCGCTCTGCGCTCTGCGCGAGTCGAATGATGCCGACACCGAGTCGGAAGTGGCCGCTCTCTCGATCCTGTTCAACAAGGCCGCGTCGCTCAAGTGTGGAGAGGAGTCGGCTCACCGTTGACTTGTGCAGGTCAAGGGCGTGGGAGAGGTCGGTGACCGATGCGGCACCGTCGGCGTCGCCGAGCGCTACGAGGAGGGCAGCGGCACGATCAACGGATCGGACGGCGGCGTCATCGCCGCCGGGTGGGAGTGCGGCGCTCTCGCGGAAGGCGCGGTCTGAGGCGGTCCCTGGGTCAAACTCCGTCACGAGCTCCCCAGTAAGGATCTCTTCAGCCTTCACGTCCACCTCCAGGTCAGGGCTTCGTGGGCCCCAGGCGGGGCCCACTCCACGGAGGGGGATCATCATCCCGCAAGGGGGGGTTCGTCAATCCGACCCCCTCCCCCTGCGGCGCGTACGATGGAGCCGCATAGAGCGGAGCAAGGGGGGCGGCATGGCACAGGGGCGACGAGCGATCATTGTGGGGAGCGGCTTCGGTGGCCTCTCTACCGCGATTCGCCTCCTCTCCGACGGCTGGCAGGTCACCATCCTTGAGGCACGCGGTGAAGTCGGCGGGCGTGCATCGCGCATCCGCGAGGGCGGTTACACCTTTGACACTGGCCCATCACTCATCACCATGCCCTGGCTCTTTGAAGAGGTATTCGCTGCAGCGGGCGAGAAGATGGCGGATCATGTCACGCTCCGCCAACTGCAGCCGGGCTACCGCATCTTCTGGACGGGCGAAGATCGACACTTTGACTTTGGGAGTGACCAGGCGGCACTCCGTGCTGAGATGGAGAAGTTCTCTCCCGCGGATGCCACGCAGCTCGAAAACTTCCTGCGCGCATCTGGCGACATCCATCGCAAGGGGATCTTGGTCTCCGGTCGACAGAACTTCTTGAAGCTTGCCGACTTCATCAAGCTCCTCCCAACGATGGCGAAGCTCGATGCGATCCGATTCCTCGAGGGATGGGTCGGCAAGTTCTTCAAGGAGCCGCATGTGCAGCAGGCGTTCGGATTCCACTCGCTCTTCATTGGCGGAGATCCGAGTCGCGTCCCCGCCATCTACTCTGCCCTCGCCTATCTGCAGATTGCGGATGGGATCTGGTACACGGAAGGTGGCGTCTACAGCGTTATTGAGGCATTCGCCAAGATCATCAAGAAAGGGGGTGGAAGCATCCTGATCAACAGCAAGGTTGATCAGATCATTCATCGCAACGGGCGAGCGACCGGTGTTCGCACCGCCGATGGAACGGTGCATGACGCAGACCTTGTGATCTACAACGGCGATGTCACCGCACGTGATGCCCTCCTCCCTGATCTGCCTGACGTATTTCCGTGGCGACTGCGCCCACTCCGTACCACGATGTCCGCGCACATGATGTACCTCGGCACAAATAGGAAGTTCGAGAAGCTGTTGCACCACACGCTCGTAGTTGGCGATGACTATCACGGCTTCATTAAGGACGTGACGCGGGACCGCCGTATGCCGCGCAGCAACGCGGTCTACATCCATGCGCCCTCGCGCACGGAGCCGAGCATGGCCCCTGAGGGTGGTGACTCCATTGCCATCCTTCTCCCGGTGCCGAACCTTCGCTCAGGTGACGATTGGCGCGAGGCTGAGCCACGCATGCGCGACCGTACGCTCGCCTGGCTGGAAGACTGGGGGCTCCCTGGCCTCCGAGAGAGCATCGTCGTGGAGCGGAGCTGGACACCCCTCACCTTCCGCGACGAGTTCCTGGCGCCGGATGGGAATGCCTTTGCGGTGGAGCCGTCACTCCAGCAGTCGGCCTACTTCCGTCATCCGAACCGCGACCGAGCGCTCGCCGGCCTCTACTACGTAGGTGGTGGCACGCACCCAGGTGCAGGGATGCCAGGGGCGCTCCTCACCTCGCAGGTCACCCAGGACCTGATCCGAGAGGACTTCCGCGCGCCATACACCTCACGCGCCACTGGACCAACAGGGAATCTTGTCCAGCCCTAACGAGTCCCCCCGCGCAACGCAGGCACACCTCGCAACGGAGGACTTCCTCCCAGAGGCGCGACGAACGATCAACCGTGTAGCACGCAGCTTCTCCCTTGCCGCACGCCTCTTGCCAGCGGATCGACGCAGAGATGTGGAACTCCTCTATCTCGTGATGCGCACCCTTGACGACCTTGTTGATGTGGACGTACGCGCTGGCGGAAGCACCCGTACCGCCGCTCTTGAACGGATCGCGCGTATCCGTGAATGGTCACGCGCACGTTCTGGCGCCGACTCGAGCGCGCTCTCACAGGATCGCGAGCTGATCATCCTTGAGGATCTACTGGCGCGCCACCCCTCCTTCCCCCGTGATGCCGTTAGCGACTTCCTTGATGGGATGACGGCCGACCTTGATGCGCCGAACATTGCATCGGATGACGATGCATCACGCTACTGCTATCAGGTCGCTGGCACCGTTGGCCGCATGATGGCCGCACTGCTCGGTGTCGCCGAGCCGCATCGCGATGCCGCCGATCGCGCCGCGCGCGCGCTCGGCTCCGCCATGCAGCGCACCAATATCTTGCGCGACATTGACGAAGATCTTGCAAACGGGCGGGTCTACATCGCACGCGCCGCGCTACAACGCTGCGGGCTTGACCCAGCTGCGGCGGAAGGCCCTACCTCTCTGCGTGATGGTGATCGGCGCGCGCTTCTCCGCGAAGAGATCGCACGTGCGGAGGCGGAGTATGTTGAGGGGATCAACGGCATTCGCTACCTGCAACACGGTGGGCGCTCGATTCGCGCCGCCGCCCTCCTCTACCGAGAGATCCTGCGACAGATCGAGCGCGATGGGCTTGGCGCGCGTCGGCCGCACCGCTCGGTCGTGGGGCGAGCGCGGAAGGCGCTGCTCCTCCTTCAGGCGTTGATCAGTAGCGGCGGGAGCGAAGCGAGAGCGTGATCCCTGCCGCGACGGCGGCGAGGAGCGACGCAACAAGGACGCCGAGCTTCGCCGCAGCAGTCTCATCTGGCGCACCCTCAAAGGCGAGGCTCGCAATCAGCAGTGACACGGTGAAGCCGATCCCGGCGACGATCCCCATCAGCGCAACGTCTCGCCAGGCCGTCCCCTCTGGAGGTCCAGAGCGCACGAGGTAGGCCGCAGCGCGCGCAGCCACGTAGATGCCTATTGGCTTCCCGACCACAAGGCCGGCAACGATGCCCGCGAAGATCGGCGAGCTGAGCGCCACATCAAGGTTGATTGCACTGAGGTTGATCCCCGCCGCCGTGAGTGCGAAGAGTGGCACGGCGAGACCTGCACTCCACGGATGCACCGCGCGTTCTGCGCGCTCTGCTGGTGAGCGCGTCTCCCCCTTGTCGCGATCAGCGCGCACCGCGAAGCCGAGAACAACACCCGCGATCGTGGCATGCACGCCGCTCTCGTGAATTGCGAACCAGGTGATCAGTGCGAGTGGAACATAGATCGCAAGGGTGCGCACGCGTGCCCGCTGCGCCGCCCAGAAGGCGGCGGCGGCGGCGAGAGAGATGATCAGTGCAGGGAGCTCGACGCCTCCCGAATAGAAGATCGCAATGATCGCAATCGCCCCAAGGTCATCAACGATCGCGAGGGTCAGAAGGAAGGCGCGCAACGTCAGCGGGAGCTTGCGTCCGAAGAGGGAGAGGACGGCGAGTGCGAAGGCGATGTCGGTCGCCATCGGCACGCCCCAGCCACGGAGGGAGCCCCCGTCTCCCGCCACGTTGAAGGCGACGTAGAGCAGCGCAGGGGCGATCATCCCCCCAAATGCGGCGGCGATCGGCACGATGGCACGGGCTGGCTTGGAGAGCGAACCGTGCTGGAACTCGTGCTTCAGCTCAAGGCCGACCACAAAGAAGAAGAGGGCGAGCAGGCCGTCTGCAATCCATGCCCGCACCGTCAGATCAAGGTGCAGTTCCGCGGGTCCTATACGGTGCTCGCGGACACTTTCATATGCACCGGAGAGCGGCGAGTTTGCGAGCAGCATTCCCGCAGTTGCCGCGATAAGGATCAGCGCGCCACTAAACGTCTCGTTCTTGAGGAAGTCGGCGATGCGGCGCCGCTCAACGTTTGTGCTCGAAGGTTTCGCCTTAGCGGACTTTAACCTAGACGAAGATGTCGCCTTCATCAGTGTGCACGCGTGTACCGCGCGAGCGCCGAAAGTGCCACAACAACGATCGCGGTGCCGAGCAGTTGGAATCCGGACGGCTGATCGCCAAGAAAGAGCACTCCGCCGATGAGCGCAATCACCGGAACGAGTGTGCCGAATTGCGCGGTGGTGGTCGTTGGGATGCGCTTGGTCGCTTCTAGGAAGAGGATAAATGGTGCAGCGGCGCCG
>JBBAWP010000043.1:0-7247 GCA_040397155.1 Candidatus Limnocylindrus sp. | reverse complement strand
CCCGCCACTGCCACGAACACGGTGAGCAGCAGGCCAAGGAGTAGTCCGATCACCCAGGAGCCAGCGATTGATAGCATCGCCCTATCTTACCGCGCGCGTGCCTCGCGGGTAGACTCCGCTGCATGAGCCAGTCACCGCACGCCGTCCTGATGATTAACCCGCTCGGGTTCAATCCAAACCCCGAGACGGGTGTGGATAACACCTTCCAAGATGCGGCAATTGGAGATGCCGCAGAGCGCGCCGCGGTGGCGGTGGAGGCGCGCGTCGAGGTTGCGCGGATTGCGCAAGGCTTGCGCGAGCTCGGCGTTGAGGTGTTGCTGATTGACGACCGTCCCGGCAGTGATGTGCCCGACTCTGTCTTCCCAAACAACTGGATCAGCACGCATGAAGACGGACGCGTGGTCCTCTACCCCATGGCAACACCGAGTAGACGTCGCGAACGACGCGCAGATGTGGTGGAGGCCCTGCGCGAGCGATACGTGGTGAGTGATGTGATTGACCTTTCTCCTATGGAAGAAGACGCGCTCTACCTTGAAGGGACTGGTGCACTGGTGTTGGACCACACAAGCCGTGTTGCATATGTGGCGCGATCTGGTCGCGCGCACACTGCGGCGGCGCTGCGATGGTGTTCCGCAATGAACTACGAAGCGGAACTCTTTGACACTGTTGATTCAAACGGTGCACCGATCTATCACACGAATGTGGTGCTCTCCATTGGGACGGAGTTCGTCACCGCGGGGTTGGAGAGCATCCCCGACCCTGCCGAGCGGGCCCGGTTGGGGGCGCGGCTCACAGGCTCCGGGCGCGAGGTGGTGGCGCTGGACCCTGGACAGATCGCTGAATTTGCTGGCAACGGGCTCGAGCTTTTGGGCGCTGGAGGCCGCCGCATCTTCGCCCTCTCGGCGCGCGCGGCGGCGGCACTGCGACCCGATCAACGTGCGCAGATCGAGCGTTTTGCGCACGTTTTCCCGATCAACATCCCAACGATTGAACGATCGGGCGGCTCCGTCCGATGCACGCTGGCGGGGATTCACCTGCCGCCGCGGGGTGGCGCAGGGGCCCGATAGTGGGGCGGCGAGAATCCGCTGATCATTTGCGCTTCACAAAACCCGCGCGGTCTGGCACGCTAGAGGTCGCAGGACCAGATGGGTCCTGGGGAGTTTAGTTGAGGTGAAAAACATGGCAGCAAAGAAGAAGGCGAAGAAGGCTGTTGCAGCTGCAGCGCCTGCCGCGCCAAAGGTGAAGAAGGCGAAGAAGCGCAAGGCCGCTCCTAAGAAGGCCGCTGCGAAGAAGGCCGTCAAGAAGGTAGCCAAGAAGGCCGTTAAGAAGGCTGTGAAGAAGGTTGCCAAGAAGACCGCAAAGAAGAAGACGGCGAAGAAGGCCGTCAAGAAGGCCGCGAAGAAGGCCGCTCCTAAGAAGAAGAAGGCTTCCAAGAAGAAGGCTTCGAAGAAGGCTGCAGCGGCACCTGCCGCTTCAACCGGCTGGAGCATCTTCGGTTCCAACAACAAGTAATCTGACGACCGTCGCGTTCGCGCGACACGTCACTTGCTGATGTGAAGAGGCCCCGCCCATTTGGGCGGGGCCTCTTCTTTTCCTTTTGCTTCGCTGCGAAACAACGCTACGAGATGCGCCTTCTCCCCTTACTACGTTCCAGGAGTGCCACGCCGAGTGCGCGGCGTGTGGATGGAGGAACTGCGGGGCGACTGTGTCGTGTGTTCATGCCGTCTGGAAGATACGCGCCGAACGATGCGGCGAAGTCAATCTCTTCCCGCTCTGTTGCCCCCTCTTCCAGATAGACGGCATCATTGGCGTCGAGCTGCTCAATCAGTGTGACGATCTCCGGGCTCATGGCGGCGGAGGTGATCAAGAGGCGCTCATCTGGGTACGCCCAGGCACAGTACGCGGTGGCACCCGCCACGTAGACACTCATGAGACGTGCACGGTTTCTTCGGCGGCGCTTTGGGGCGTCCGCGCGAACTCGAGAAGAGAGTTGACTCATAGGGCTCCTTCCGCTGTGCAGAGCCGTCCGGCGGCGCCGTGACGGGATTGGCAACCCTACTATTGATCCCCAGTGTGTCAAGTGCCTGACACAGGTTTCGCCGATCTTTTGTGCGTGATCGGCGCTCGTGCGGTCAGTACCCGCGGCGCACCATCTCAATGAAGACACGACCAGCGGTGCGAGCGTCGCTCTCGGCACGGTGCGCTGGCCCCTCCAGTTTGATCTGGAACTCCTTGACGACCTCTTCCAGACGCGGCCACTTCTGGTCTGGCGCGGTGAGGCCCCGCATGGTGCAGTAGGTGTGCTGATCACGCCCGAGCTCAATGCCGAGCCACTGCAGCCCCTCGGCGTCAAAGGACATGTTGTGCGCGATCACGAGCTCCGCCCCCGCGAGGCGCTCGGCGAGGCCGTCCCCAGCCTCATCTACATCAACGCCGTCTTTATCGATCATCGCCTGCGTGATCCCTGTCAACTCTGCAATGAAGTCACTGACGGGCGAGTCTGACTTGACGAGCGCGGACCAGGCCGCAACCTCGCGGTCTCGCTCGTAGGTGATGAGGCCGATCTCAATCACGGCAACATCCGGATCCTTCTTCCAGATCCCTGTGGTCTCAAAGTCCAGCGCAACCCAACGCTTCGGCAGGGTGCCGCGGAATCTGTCGCGTGGCTCGGGGAGGATCATGCGGTGATTATGGGGCTTCGCCGCTACGATGTGCAGATGATCACCAGACGCGCCGCCACCCTCCTGCAGCGAACCGCGCGCGGGCGCACCCCCGAGCTACTCGTTGGCGTTGGTGCGGCGGCGATCCTCGCGTGCGACCTGATCGATCCAACGCTCGACGCGCGCATCTACGCCGCCTCCGAACATGCGCTCGGGTCTGCCGCATGGCTCTTCCATACGGGGCTCGCCGCACTCTTCTGCGTGCTGATCCTTCTGTATGTGCGCCTGCGAACCAGCCCGCTGCATCGCGGCGTACGCCGCGGTTTAGTCATAGGGGCGATTGGCGTGATTGGCGTTGTGCTCTTCCCCACCGATCCGGGCTGGGGCGTGGTGAGCGTGCCCGGGCGGCTGCATCCAATCTTTGCCCTGCTCGCCGCGGGGAGCCTCCTCTATGTGGGGTCTCGACTCTCGCGCCCGCGCAGCGTCCTGCTGCACACGGCGGCCTTTATTGGTGCGGGCTTCCTCGGGGGGTTTGTGGGTGGTGGTGCGGGGTTCGCGGAGCGCTTCGCCCTGGCGATCGTGGGGCTCCTTCTCTACCTCGGCGCCTACCGTTCGCGCACCGGCGAGATCTAGTTCAGCGAACGCTCGCTAGACGCTCTTCCCACTGACGGGCCGCGGTCAGCTCGCTCGAGTGAGCTTTACTTCAACGATCGCGCGCATTCCGTCTTCTGCTGCGCGCGTGAGCTCTTTCATCTCAGCAGCGCTGTGCACGCCGTAGACCCAGTGTCCACGGATGGTGCGCACCAGGAGGCCACAGATCGCTCGGCTCTCCGCGGCGCTATACCCACGCGTCCGAAAGAGCGGCCCCGCCCAGTCCACGTACCGGTCAATGTTTGCCTCAAGGACGGTTCGGAGTGCCGCACGACCCTGCTTCGTTGAGTTGATGTACGTGATGATGTCCCAGCGCGAAGAGGTCTCCAGGTGGATCTTCCCCATGCCCATCACAAGTGCATGGAGCTGCTCGCGCCAGTTCGCTTCGGTCCACGGTGTGGTGGTCTGCTTCATTAGTGCAGGCCACCAGACCTTGATCCACTCTTCGTAGATCTCCGCAAAGATGGCGTCGCGATCATCAAAGAATTGATAGGCCGTTCCGGCGGCAATCTTCGCCTTTCTGGCAATCATCTGCATGGTGATGTTGCCAACACCTTCGCTCTTGGCGAGCGTCTCGGCGGCGGAAAGGATCTGCTTCCGCGTGCGGAGCGATCGCTCTTGGCTCGGGACGCGTCGACGTCCTGGAATCCAGTTGCCGAGCGGGAAGGCATCAGGGGTCAGCTGCTTCCCAGCCTCCACCACGATCTTCCCTTTGGTCATGCGCGTTGATGACTTCATGCGCTGAGTGTCGCAGGTCTCACCTAGCGCGCAACTTATTGTCAATTGTTTGCGAGGCGGTTTCACATACTGCGCTCAATGTGTTGATTTCTCTACACGCGCGGTTGCGCCAAACGTGAGGGTTTTGATCACCCCCCCCCGAACCAGGAACGAAAGGGGTCAGTCGGCGGCGCGGCGGAGGGTGCGAATCAGTGCCTCTGCGGCGTTTGCGCCAGGTGCGCCCGTGACGCCACCACCTGGATGCGTGCCCGCACCGGAGAGGAAGAGTCCTTCGATTGGTGTCTCATAGCGGCCGATGCCGTAAAGGGGACGCCACTGCGCAAACTGATCAAAGCCTTCGTTGACGTGCATCGCGTGACCACCCGTTGCGCCCCAATCGTTCTGCAGATCCGCAGGTGTGATCAGTTGGCGCGCGCTGATCAGGTTGGTGATGCCAGGGGCAACGTGCTCCAGCTGGTCCACCACGCTGTCCGCGAACGACTTGCGTGTGGTCTCGTCCCACTCGCCATCCTTGAGGACCGCGGGTGCGTACTGCACCACGCAGCTGACAATGTGTCGACCGTCCGGCGCGAGCGATGGATCAATCAGCGTAGGGATGAGCGCTTCAATGATTGGCCTCTCGCTGATGCGGCCGTACTTGGAGGCGTCAAAGGCCTTCTCAATGCCGAGAATGCTCTCCAGGATCACGATGCGGCCGCGTAGTTTCTCCTGCGCCGCCTCGCCCTTACCCGCCGCAGTAAAGGTGGGGAGCTTGTCAACGAGCACGTTCAGCTTTGAGGTGACGCCGGTGCTGCGTGTGGCACGCAGGCGACGACGCAGATCTGGTCCTGTTGCCTCCACGCCGAGCAGACTAAGCAGCGTGGTCTTTGGGTCGAGTGTGGAGAGCACATACGGTGCGGCGATCTCTTCGCCACTTGCGAGTGCCACACCGGTCACGCGACCGTCTTGTTCAGTGATCGCGACCGCTTTAGCGCCCGTGCGAATCTCTGCGCCGAATCCGCGCGCCGCATCGGCGAGTGCGGTGGCGAGCGCGCCAGGTCCACCAATGGCGACGACCGTCTGTCCCGCTGCCCCGCCGTCTGCGCCGTCACCCGTGATGCCATCGAAGAGCATCGTTGCGGCGGTGCCTGGGCTCATTGGGCCAACGGCGTTGTAGATTGCGCCGCGCCAGGCCAGCATGGCGAGCAGGTGCTCGTCGTTCTGGATGTACTCGCCCACGAAATCTGAAGCGGACATTGGGAGGATGCGCAGAATCTCTCGGCCGTCGCCCTCCTTGAGGTCCGTGAACGGCTTACGGAAGGCGAAGCCGGCCAACATCTCGGCAACAGACTTTCCGCCATCAAGGCTCGGCGGCACGCCGTCCAGCACCTGCTCAAAGTAGGCACCAATGCGACGGAGTCGGCCATCGATTTTCAGGAAGGCTGCGGCGGTCTCTTTGCCGTGCGGTCGCTTCTCCAACTCTTCGGCGCTGCGCTTCGGATCGCGATAGAGGGTGATGGAGCTGCCGTCACGTGGGTGTGGTGCAAACGAGCGCACCTCTGGCTCCACAAGTCGAACGCTCCCCGCGAGTCCGAGGTCGCGCGCGACGCGCGGACGGAATCGACCAACGGTGTGCGCGAGCATCGGCGCCTTCACGCCGTCAATGTCTGCGGTCAGCGCCATGCCGCCGAGTTCACCACGCGCCTCAAGGAGGATCGTCTTGATCCCCGCGCGCGCCAAATATGCGGCTGCAACGAGTCCGTTATGTCCGCCGCCGAGGACGATCACATCGGCGCTGTTGCGCGCGCGTGGTGCCTCTGCCGCCGCCGCCTTCTGCTTCTTGGCGGCCATTAGTCGTCCCCCGCTTTCGACTTCAAGATCTCAAGCGCTGCAAGTCGACCAGGCGCCGCCATGATGCCGCCACCCGGATGTGCGGAGGAGCTGGCGAGCCAGTAGTCCTTGATCGGCGTCTTGTAGCGCGCCCAACCGCTGACTGGACGGTTGAACGCCATCTGCTGCACCAAGATCTCACCTTGGAAGATGTTCCCTTCGGTCAGGCCAATCGTTCGCTCAAGGTCGAGCGGCGTCATGATCTGACGGCCAACGATCTTGTTGCGGAAGTCCGGCGCAAATTCAGAGATGGTGTCCACCACCAGGTCGCCGAAGCTCTCCTTGATGTCGTCCCAGGTGCCGTGCTCTGGTGCCAACTTATGCGGCGCGTACTGCACGAAGGCGGTGGCGACGTGTTTCCCCGGAGGTGCCATGGATGGGTCCACCAGTGTTGGGATCAGCATGTCCAGGAATGGACGGTGGCTCGGGTGCCCGTGCTTTGCGTCGTCGTATGCCTTCTCCATGTAATCGGGGCTCGGGGAGATGCTCACCGTTCCCATGAGGTGGCCGTTCCCCGGGGGCGCTGCGGTAAACGTTGGAAGGCCATCAAGCGCGAAGTTCACCTTGGCGCTGGAGCCGCGGAACTTGAAGTTGCGGATGGCGCGTTCAAAGTCGTTCGGCAGTGAGCCGGCGGGGAGCATATCCAAGAAGGTGTGCCTGGCGTCTGCAGCGGAGACCACCGTGTCCGCATGAATCTCTTCGCCGGACTCCAGCACCACGCCAATCGCGCGATCACCCTTCAGCAGGATCTGCTTCACCGGAGCGTCGGTGCGTGTAGTTGCGCCGTGGAAGCGCGCCGCGTTAGCGATGGCGGTGGCAACGGCGCCAGTGCCGCCCTGCGGAAGTGCCCACTCGCGGAAGGAGCCGTCGATCTCACCGAAGTAGTGATGCAGGAAGACCATGCCAGTTCCTGGCGACTTGATGCCAAGGAAGGTGCCGATGATTCCCGATGCAGACATGGTGGCAACGAGCGGCTCCCCCTCAAACCAGCGCGAGAGAAAGTCGTAGGCGCTCCCCGTGATCAGGTCAAGGAGGGCGCCCTTGGTGCGCAGTGGCAGGTGACCGAAATCTTTGGCGAGTCCGGCGTAGTCGAGCCACTCGTGTGGGTCGCCATACGGATCGGGCGCGGGGATATCAATGGCGGGACGAATGAATCGGGTGATGTCGTTGACCGTCTGCTTGAAGTCGTCGTAGTTGTCCGCATCCTTATGCGACCACTTCCGAATCTCGCGGATCGTGTCCGCGTGATCCGTGCGCCGATCAAGGTAGCCGTCCCAGTGCGCGGTGTAGGTGCCAACAGATGGGGCCATCTGGAGGCCGTGCTTCGCA
>JBBAWP010000042.1:0-7541 GCA_040397155.1 Candidatus Limnocylindrus sp. | reverse complement strand
GATCAGAAAGTAGGCGCCATACCCCATCTTGAGGATCACGCCGAGTTCATAATCCATTCGCTGACGTGCTGCGTCCGAAGGGCTCCCATAGCGGCGTACAAGTCCTCGCTCCGCCTCTTTGCGCAACCAGCTGTCGACGCTCTCCCCCTTTGGCACCTCAACGTCGGGCATGCGAAGTTGACCGAGGGGAAGGTTGAAATCGACCGCATCGCTGATCACTCGGGTGTTGCGGAGCAACTCAGGCCGATCAGGGAAGAGCGCGGCCATCTCCGCTGGTGACTTCAGGTAGAAGTCGCCGCTATTGAAGCGCATCCGATTCGGAGTTTCCAGATTGGACGCGGTGCCGATACAGAGAAGAACGTCGTGCGCCTCTTGCTGCGTTGCCTTCACGTAGTGGAGGTCATTCGTCAACACGAGCGGGAGTCCAACTTCGGGGGCGAGCTTAAAGAGCTGCTCATTCAGGCGCCGCTGTTCGGGGAGCCCATGGTCTTGCACCTCAAGATAGAAGCGGTCTTTGCCAAAGATGTCGCCGTAGCGCCCAGCGAGTGCGCGAGCATGTTCCCAGTCATCAACCTCTAGGGCACGAGCGATCTCACCGTTCAGGCAGCCGGAGAGTCCGATCAACCCTTCTGAATGCTTCGCCAGATGCTCAAGATCAATACGCGGCTTGTAGTACATGCCATCAAGGTGCGCGTCGGTGACGAGTCGACAGAGGTTGCGATAGCCGGTTGCGCTCGTGGCGAGCAAGACGAGGTGGAAGGGCTGCTGGTCGGCCTTCCCCTCCTTATCACCCATGCCGCGACGCGCAACGTACGTCTCCACACCGATGATCGGTTTGATCCCACGTTTCGTTGCCGCCTGGACAAACTGCACGGTTCCGTAGAGCGCACCGTGATCGGTAATCGCAATGGAGTCCATGCCGAGCGCCTTCGTCTCGTCCATGAGCGCATCAATCTTGCTCATGCCGTCGAGCAGGCTGAACTCGGTGTGGACGTGGAGATGGGTGAAGTCGGGCTTCTTGCTCACGGGGGGAGTCTACCGAGCGCGTAGGATTAGCCGATGGATGAGCACGAACGCACGAGGATCAGGGCGGCGATTGACGCTGCCGAGGGGGGAGGGGCGCCCCCTCTCTCCGACGAGCAGCTCCGGATCCTCCTCGCCGAAAGTCGCACGATCGCGATCGTTGGCGCCTCACCGAAGGCTGATCGCCCCTCGCACGGAGTCCTACTCGCCCTAAAGGCTGCTGGCTGGCGCATCCTCCCAGTCAACCCCGCCGCAAACGCACTCGCTGATGGAGTTGCTGGACTCCCCTGCTTTCCGAACCTTGCCACCGCAGCAGCATCACTTCCAAGCGGAGAACGCATTGACCTCGTTGATATCTTTCGACGCTCAGAAGACTGCGCCGCCGTGACACGGGAGGCCATCGCAGTTGGCGCAGGTGCGATCTGGTTGCAACTCGGCATCATCAGTTCGGAAGCTGCGGCACTCGCCGCAGAGGCGGGCATCCCGTTCGTGCAAGATCGCTGCACGGCGATCGAGGTGCAGCGTCTAGAGGTTACAGGCCCGAGCGCCTAACGAAAGAGTCAGCGGAACGGCGGGAAGAGGGCGAGCGCAATCCCAACGATGGAGGCAACGCCAACGCCGGCGAGGCGCTTCAGCCGCGAAACGATCAGCTCTCCCTCAAGGCGATCGAGAACATCAGGGCCGGCACCAGGCGCGCCGCGCCACTCGCTATAGCGCTTTACCCCACCAACACGCGTCTGATGCAGGCGATACTGCGTCAGTAGTGGTGGGAGTTGACGTGCGAGGTAGAGAAGGCCAAAGACCCCAAAACCTCCAGTAACGAGGCGAACGATATCGAGCATCTCAGCGATCGAGCGCTGTGCGAATCAAGTCGCCAAGGAGCGCCGCATCGCCGCGACCCTTGCTCGCCTTCATCGCTTGACCAACGAGGAAGCTCACCGCCTGCTGCTTACCCGCCTTCCAGTCGGCGATCGCTTGGGGGTTTGCCGCAATGACCTCGGCGATGATCTTCTCGAGCGCCCCCGTGTCGCTGATCTGGCCAAGCCCTCGCGAGGCGATCGCTTCGCGAATGTTCAACGGCGCAGTGATCATCTCAGCGAAGAGCGCCTTCGCAGTGGTTCCGTTGATCTCCTTGCTCGCAACCGCAGCGACAAGCGCGGCAAACTGGATCGGATCTGGGTCAGCAGCACCCTCTTTCGCTGCGCGCAGGAACTCGCCACTCACCCAATTAGCAAGCAGTTTCGCGTCCAGCTCCTTCTGAGCGGCACGTGCCGCCTCAAAGAGGGCGGCGGCGCGTGGTTCTGCAACCAGGACGCTGGCGTCATATTCGGTGAGCCCGAGTTCGCTGACATAGCGCGCGCGACGAGTTCCTGGGAGCTCTGGGAGTCCAGCAACGATCGCGGCGAGCCAGGCGGGATCGATGTCGAGTGGTGGCAGGTCCGGCTCAGGGAAGTAGCGGTAATCGTGCGAGTCCTCCTTTGCGCGCATCGTGTAGGTGGTCTCGCTCCCCTCGTCCCATCCACGCGTCTCCTGGGTGATGGTTCCACCCGCGTCGAGCACCTCTGCCTGGCGTGACGCCTCATACGCGATCGCTCGTTCGACGGAGCGGAACGAGTTCATATTCTTCACCTCTACGCGAGTACCGAACGGAGCATCGCTTGAGGGGCGCAGTGAGATGTTCGCCTCCACGCGCATCTGGCCGTTCTCCATCTCGGCGTCCGCCGCGCCAATCGTACGCAGGAGGAGGCGGAGCTCTTCTGCGTATCGACGCGCCGTCTCACCATCACGGATATCTGGCTCAGTGACGATCTCAAGAAGAGCGACGCCAGAGCGGTTGTAATCGATGAGGCTCGCCCTCGTGCCGTCAGCACCCTTTTCATGGCGCAGGCGCGCCGTATCTTCCTCGAGGTGTGCGCGTCGAATCCGCACGGATCCAGATCCAGCGCTCGTGGTGACGGCGATGCTGCCGTGCTCCGCAAGCGGAAGATCAAGCTGACTGATCTGGTAACCCTTCGGGAGGTCGGGATAGAAGTAGTTCTTCCGGTCCCAACGTGTGGTTGCGGGACTCTTCGCACCGATCGCGGCACCCACGGCGAGTACTTTCTCAATGGCAGTTCGGTTCGGCACAGGGAGGGCGCCTGGGAGGCCGAGGCAGGTTGGGCAGGTGCGCGTGTTTGGCGCGTCCCCCTCTGCTGGGATCGCACAAGGACAGAACATCTTCGTTGCGGTGCGCAGCTGCACATGGATCTCAATGCCGATCACCGCCTCCCAACTCATACGGCAGCCCCCTTCAGCGACGCAACAAAGCGCCCGATGCGGACGAGCGCCTCGCGCAACTTCTCTTCTGACACCGCGTAGCAGATACGCACATGGCCGCGCCCGCTCTCCCCGAAGGCAGACCCAGGAACAACGGCGACTCGCTCCTCTTCGAGGAGACGTTCAGCGAAGGCCTCGTCACTGATGCCGAGTGCGGAAATATCCGGGAAGGCGTAAAAGGCCCCCTTCGGTGCACCTGTAGGGAGCTTCAGCGCGGCAAGTCCATCCAGCACGATGCTCCTGCGACGCGCGTAAGCGGCACGCATCTCTTCAAGCGCAGGCTCGCCGTTACGAAGCGCCTCAAGCGCGGCATCCTGCGACGGCGTAGGTGCGCTCATGATCGCGTACTGATGAATCTTGACGAGACCGGCAACGATCTCCGCTGGTGCGCAGAGGAAACCGACACGCCAACCCGTCATTGCGTAGGACTTTGAGAAGCCGCCGATCAGAATCGTGCGCTCCTTCATTCCTGGGTACGCGGAGATCGCCCGATGCTCTGGACCCTCATAGACCAGACGGTCGTAGATCTCGTCGCTGATCACCAGGAGATCGTGCGCGACAGCGATTCGCGCGAGCTCCGCACGTGTCCCCTCATCGAGGGTCGCGCCGGTCGGGTTCGCCGGATATCCCAAAAAGAGCGCCTTGGCGCCACTCGCTGCAGCGTCAACCGCGGTTGAATCTAGGCGCCAGCCATCATCCGCGCTCGTTGGGATTGATCGCACCTGGCCACCCGCAAAGATCACGGCGGGGAGATAGGCAACGTACGAGGGCTCCGGGAGGATGAGCGCGTCACCTGGATTGATTGTCCCGCGAATGGCGAGGTCAACCGCCTCGGATGCGCCGATCGTGACTACGATCTCTGTCGCAGGGTCGTAGCGCACGCCAGATCGTTCGAAGATCTTGTCAGAGATTGCGGCGCGCAGCTCTGGCGTCCCGTAGTTTGATGTGTAGTGCGTCCGACCGGCGCGCAGGCTGCTGATTGCCGCCTCAGTGATGTGGGTCGGCGTATCAAAGTCCGGTTCGCCGACGCTGAGGCTGATGACGTCCTGCATCTGCGCGGCGATGTCAAAGAAGCGGCGGATGCCAGACGGTGGCACCGCATGCACGCGATCAGCAAGGGTGCGCTGTGCGAAGTCGCTCATGCGGCACCTCCAAGCGCCGCAAGATCGGTTGGCTCCTGGGCACGCCACGGCGCATCGGCAGTGAGTGCTTCGTAGCCAGCCGCGATTGAAAGGAGTCCAGTTTCACTCCACGGTGCGCCGATCAGTTGCAGGCCAACTGGGAGACCGTCGGAGAGCCCGCACGGCGTGCTGAGCCCTGGAAGCCCCGCCATATTCGTTGGGATCGTGCAGGCATCGGCGAGATACATGGCGACAGGATCACTCATCTTCGCCCCAAACTTCCACGCGACCGACGGGCTCGCCGGCGCGACGATCGCGTCATACCCCGCCGTCCAGATGCGATCGAAGTCGCGGGCGATCAGGGTGCGCACCTTCTGCGCCTTGAGATAGTACGCATCGTAGAAGCCCGCCGAGAGCGCATACGTGCCGAGCATGATGCGTCGGCGCGCCTCTGGTCCGAAGCCCCGACCACGCGTGGCGAGATAGCCATCAAGCAGATCGCCGCCACCATGCTTTGACGCGCCGTATCTAATCCCGTCGTAGCGCGCTAAATTCGCAGACGCTTCGGCGGGCGCGACGATGTAGTAGGTGGCAAGAGCATGCTCTGTGGTTGGAAGGCTCACCTCGTCAATGACAGCACCCGCTGACTGCAGTGCAGCAACCGCGGCACGAACCGCCGCCTCCACACCCGGCTCCATCCCCGCAACGAAGTACTCCTTGGGGAGGGCGAAGCGCTTCCCCTTGATCACACTCGCCGCCTGGTCCCCTTGCGGGAGCGTGAGCAGTGCCGCGTCAACAGGGAGTGCGGAGCTTGTCGCATCGCGGGGGTCAGATCCAGCAATCGCATGGAGCATCAACGCAGCGTCCTGCGCGCTGCGTGCGAACGGTCCGATCTGATCGAGGGAGGATGCGAAGGCAACGATGCCGTAGCGTGAGACGCGGCCGTAGGTTGGCTTCAACCCCGTGATCCCTGTGAGGCTCGCCGGCTGACGGATTGACCCGCCCGTATCGCTGCCGATGCTGAGTGGCGCATGGAGGGCCGCAACTGCCGCAGCAGATCCGCCTGATGAGCCACCTGGGACACGTTCACGATCCCACGGATTGACCGTGCGCCGATACGCGCTGAACTCGGTTGACGAGCCCATCGCGAACTCATCCATGTTCGTCTTCCCGAGGATGAGTGCGCCTGCGGCCTTCAGCTTGGTGGTGATCGTGGCGTCGTAGGGACTGATATAGCCCTCAAGGATCTTTGAACCAGCGGTGGTTGGAGTACCGACCGCGTTGACGAGATCCTTCAGTGCAATGGGGACGCCAAGGAGGGGTGCAAGTGCGCGCACCGCGTCCGGTCCGCTGGCTCGAGCCGCTGCATAAGCATCATCAGCGCGCTGCGCCTCTCCACGCACCTCGCCTGTTCGTAGGTGCAGCCACGCACCGAGTGCGGCATCTTCCTGTGCAATTGCACCGAGAAGTGCGTCAACAACCTCGAGCGACGTAAACGCACCGCTCCCGAAGCCTGCGCGAAGCTGGGCGGCCGTTGCCCGGCGAAGTTCTGCACTCATCCGTCGGCCTCCTCGCTGAGGATCGCCTGCACCCTGACGAAGTCTCCGCTACGCGCGGGAGCATTTTGCAGTGCCGCATCTACGGAGAGCGACGGGCTCGGGGTGTCGTCACGGAGTGGCATCACCTGAACGATCGTCTGTGCGCTCGCTGGAACGCTTGACGTATCAACCTCGGCGAGGCGAGCCCACTGCTCGAGGATCAGGTTGAGGTCGCCCTGCAACGTCTCAACCTCTTCGCTCGTTAGGCCAAGGCGAGCGAGCGCGGCAACCTTCTCAACTTCGGCGCGGGTGAGTTTACTCATGCGAGAATCCTACCCGCCCGACGCAGACTCCCCGAGAATCCGAAGAAAGCCCGCCTCATCCACGATGCGGACGCCGAGTCGCTCAGCATCCGCGCGCTTACTCCCACCCTTCTCACCCGCCACAAGCAGGGTCGTCTTGGAGGTCACAGCCTCAGCAACGGCTCCCCCCGCCGCGCGGATGCGATCGTGCGCCTCCCGCCGACTCAGCCCTGAAATCGCGAATGTCCCAGTCACCACAACGACCTCTCCGCTCAGTGGGCCTGACGTGCCAAGCGCGGCGGGGATCGCGCTCGGCTTGAAGGTCACCCCCGCGGCCAGAAGCTCCTGCAGTCCACCCCCCGTGGCCTCGCTGGCGAAGAAGCGTTCAATGCTCTCCCCCACGACCGCCCCCACGCCGCTTACGCTCGTCAGATCCTCGCTCTTCAACGTTCGCAGTTCCGCGGCCACGCGCGCGCTCCACTCCGGGCCAGCGGGGACGCGGCGCGAGAGCTCAGCGGCGAGATCTCGGGCGGTCGTCTCGCCAACATGACGAATTCCGAGCGCAACGAGCACACGCCAGAGCTCTTGCTCCTTCCGTCGATTCAATTCACGCAGCACGTTGTCAATGCGATTGGCGCCGGCCTTCTTCTCCTTCGCCGCAGCACTCCCCATGCGCTCCAGGCCATCCAGATCACTCGTTGTCAGGGTGAAGAGATCCGCGAGTCGCCGCACCCTCCCTCGGTCGACCAACTGCGCAAGCAGCTTTTCACCAAGCCCCTCAATGTCGAGTGCGCCACGTCCAATGGCGTGACGGAGCCCTTCAAACAGTTGCGCCTCACACCATGGATTTGGGCAGCGGTGGCGAACCTCATCCCGCAGCACCTCACCCTTGCACGAGGGACAGCGGGAGGGCATCTCAAATTCAGGGAGCACGCCACGTCGGCGCGCTGGGACAGAACGCACCACCTCTGGAATCACGTCGCCCGCCTTCTGCAGGATCACCACATCGCCAATACGCACGTCCTTGCGCCGAATCTCGTCAATGTTGTGGAGCGTCGCACGTCGCACCGTAGAGCCTGCAAGGAGTACAGGTTCCATCTCGGCGACAGGTGTGAGGTAGCCAGTACGACCAACCTCGACCACAATGTTGAGCAGCGTCGTCGTGACCTGCTCAGGTGGGAACTTGTATGCGATCGCCCATTTCGGTGAGCGCGAGATTGACCCGAGCAGCGCTTGATCGC
>JBBAWP010000041.1:0-7818 GCA_040397155.1 Candidatus Limnocylindrus sp. | reverse complement strand
GCGGTTGGCCCACTCCCCTTCTGCTCCATGGAGCGAAGCGCCTTATTGAGTGCGGCACCAAACGTACGGTCGATCGCCATCACCTCGCCCGTCGCCTTCATCTGACTCCCGAGGAGGCGATCCGCACCAGGGAACTTGTCAAACGGGAAGCGCGGCAACTTCACCACGATGTAGTCGAGCGCGGGTTCAAATGCCGCGACCGTTGTCCCCGTCACCGCGTTCGGGATCTCGCGCAGCGTGCGGCCGATGGCGATCTGCGCCGCCACGCGCGCAATCGGATACCCGGTTGCCTTGCTCGCCAGCGCCGAACTGCGACTGACGCGCGGGTTCACCTCAATTACCACGTAGTCGCGGTAGTCGGGAGAGAGTGCGAGCTGCACGTTGCAGCCACCCTCCACGCCGAGTGCGCGAATGATGTCGAGCGAGGCGCTGCGCAGCCGCTGGTGCACCGGATCCGGCAGCGTCTGTACTGGCGCGACGACGATGCTGTCGCCGGTATGCACGCCGAGGGGGTCAACGTTCTCCATAGAGCAGACCGCAATGCAGGTCCCCTCCGCGTCGCGCATCACCTCGTACTCAATCTCCTGCCAGCCGACCAGGCAGCGCTCCACCATCACCTGGCCAATGGGGCTCGCGCGCAGACCGCTGCGGACGCGCTCCCAGTACTCCTCCTCCGTCACCACGATCCCACCACCCGTCCCACCGAGCGTGAAGGCTGGGCGCACGATCGCAGGGAGTCCGATCTGCGCGAGTGCCGTCGTCGCCGCCGCGTCACGCGCCGCGGGCGTCTCCCCTTCAACGATCGCGCTTGGTGCCGTTGGCTGTCCGATTCGATCACACATTGCCCGGAAGAGCTCGCGATCCTCCGCCGCCTTGATCGCCGTAAGCGGCGTGCCGAGGAGGCGAATCGGATGTCGTTCAAAGACGCCAGCATCTGAGAGTGCGACGGCAAGGTTAAGTGCCGTCTGTCCGCCGAGTCCAGCGAGCAGACCCTCTGGCTTTTCAAACGCAATGATGCGTTCGATCACCTCCACCGTGAGCGGCTCAAGGTAGACCGCATCCGCAACGGATGGGTCGGTCATGATCGTTGCAGGATTTGAGTTAACCAAGATGGTGCGAATACCCTCCGCGCGAAGTGCGCGACACGCCTGCGTCCCTGCGTAGTCAAACTCCGCCGCCTGCCCAATCACTACAGGACCCGATCCAATGATCAGGACGCTCTTCGGCTTCGGCGGTCGCTCGCCGCTCATCGTCTTTCCTCAATTGCTCGCGCAAATCGATCAAAGACTGGCGTCGCATCCAGCGGCCCTGGTGAACCCTCTGGGTGATACTGCACCGTCTCAATGGGGAGACTTCTGTGCCGCAACCCTTCAACAGAGTTGTCGTTCAAGTTGATCTGGCTCACCTCAAATCCTGACGCTGGAGGGAGCGTCTCACCGACAACCTCCACCTCGTGATTCTGCGCGGTGACGTAGACACTCCCGCTCGGCAGATCGCGCACCGGATGATTCGCGCCGTGGTGCCCAACGGCGAGACGTCGAGTCATCGCCCCTGCGGCACGACCGATGATCTGATGCCCGAGACAGATGCCGAGGAGTGGCTCACCGTTCGCGATCAGTGCGCGCGCAAGCGCTACGGGTCCCTCAAGTCGCGCTGGGTCGCCCGGTCCTGGGGAGAGGACCACGCCGCGCGGCGCACCCGCGAGCACCTCGTCAACGGTTGCGGTGTGTGGATGAATTCGCACGCGAAAGCCACGCGCACAGAGTGCGCGCACAATGTTCGCCTTCAAGCCAAAGTCAATCACTGCCACGAGCGGCTCGCTCGCCTCTCCATGCGTCTGAACGCTGCTGGGCGACACCTGGCCAACAAAGTCCTGGTCCTCCCAACGCGGCAGTGCGCGCGTAGCCGCGATGGCAGCCTCTGCATCCGCCTCCCACGGTGCGGAGATGCGCGCTCGCTGCGCCCCTGTCTCCCGCAAGCGCCGTGCAAGGCTGCGCGTCTCAACGCCCGCGATCGCTGGGACGCCGTGCTGTCTGAGCAGCGATGCCAACTGTGCCGCGTCTTCCGTGATCGCTGCGGTGGCGTTGGCAACGATGAGGCCGCGCAGCCAGGGTCGCGACGATTGATCGTCCGCGACCAAACGACCGTAGTTTCCAATCAAGGGATACGTCATCAGCACGACCTGACCCGCATAGCTCGGGTCGGTGCAAATCTCTTGGTAGCCCGTCTGACTCGTGTTGACCACAAGGTCGCCACCGGAGGCGATCGGCGCACCCCAGGCAACACCTGGGAAGACGCTCCCATCTTCAAGGGTGAGGAGTGCTGGTCCGTGATCGCCAATGCGCGCGTCAACAACGGATGCAGACTCTGGAAGTGGGATGAGGGAGCGACGATACGGTGCCAGCGTTCGACGTGGCGCGTCACTCATTGCGTTCGCTCCTCTCCGGCCTCACGGGGCCATCTGCGATCTCTCAGGATCGTCTCGAAAGGACACCAGTCTCCTGGTGAGCCGGGTGGGATTCGAACCCACGACCTAGTGATTAAGAGTCACTTGCTCTACCGCTGAGCTACCGGCCCACGCGGAAGGATAGTGGAGGGCGGCGCTGGCCGCACGGGACGTAGCGCGGGGGGGAGCTACTGCGCCCCTGGGATCGCTCCCGAAGCGGCCAACTGGTCGAGCAGCTGCGTGAGACGCACCGCAAGTGCGGCGTGGCCAGCCGCGTTCGGGTGAAATGGAATGGCACCATCTCGCCCCCACTGCCACGGCTCGTCCGCACAGATGCGGTGCCCTGCGAACGCATCGGCAAGATCGGCCACCTGCACGCGCGGATCGGCCACCGCGGCGATCGCCTCCGCCACGCTGGCACCGATCGCTTCCCCCCACTCCTCAATCACGAGCAGGTCGGCATCAGAGAGTTCGTCGCCTGGGGCCCGCAGGCTCTCGCATGCATCAAGGCCAGGGGTGCCAGCGCTGGGAAGTGAATCGGCGTAGAGGACAACGATCACCAACGCGTTCGGCGCCCGGCGCAACACCTCCTGATAGAGGCGAACCAGACTTCCCGTGAGTGCATCAACGCGCGGGGAGACGCGTGCAGCAACCTCAGCGCACTGCTCCAGAGACTCGAAGCGGCAGGCGGAGAAGACCTCACTGAACCCCGTGTCGTTTCCTCCAATGGCGAGCATCACGAGATCGGTCGCTTCGCTGAGCGCTTGCACCTGCACCGGCTCCCCTGCACGCATCCTGCGGTCAAGAAGGTCTGGGATCATGGCGCCGCTGCACGAAACGTGCGTGAGCGAAATGCGCACCGAAGATGGGTCAAGAAGTCGCGGCCACGCTGGACCGCGCGCGCAGACACTTGGAGCGCCGAGCAGGTTAAGCGAGCCGCGGTCGAACGGAGTTGCGGCAGATGCATAGCTGTCCCCAAGGACCACAAGATCGATTAGCGGCGTGCTCGCTTGAGCACCGCCAATGCGCAGGGGGGACGGAAGAGTTGCGTTTGCGGCGAGCCCTGGACCGCCAACTCCCGCGACAAAAGCAAGTGCGCCGCCAAGTAGTGCGCTGATCAGCAGTCGCGCGCTCATCCCTGTAGCAGTTCGTCCACTGCCCCACTCAGCGGGCGGAGGCCGTCAGTGATGCCACGTGCCAGCGCTTCAAGCCGACCGTCTGCGTCTGCTGCGCGCAGTCTCTCTGCGGCGCGCGCCTCAACCGCCGCTGCAAGGTGCGCCGCAACTCGGCGCACGCGTCCCCCTCGCCCCGGACGGAGCGCAGCGGCATCCAAGGCGTGGAGCAACTCTGTGACGCCGCTCCCTTCGGTTGCTGACGTGAGCAACACCTCGGGCGCATCAGCGCCGAGTGCGAGTCCGGAGCGAAGACGCTCAACGGCGCGATCTGCTCCTGGACGATCTCCCTTGTTCACGACAACGAGGTCGGCAGACTCAAGTAGCCCCGCCTTCATTGCCTGCACCTCATCTCCACCCTCTGGTCCTTCAACCAAGAGGACGAGATCGGCGAGTCGCACAATGCCAAGGTCGGCCTGGCCTGCACCGACCGTCTCAATAAAGAGGAGATCAAATCCTGCCGCCTCAATAAGCAGCGACGCGGCGGCGGCGGCGTGCGAGAGCGAACGACCGCTCCCCCGCGTTGCAATGGAGCGCATGAAGCGACCATCATCATCTGGACGTTCCTCTACGCGCACGCGATCTCCAAGCAGCGCGCCACCACTCACCGCCGACGAAGGATCAACCGCGAGGATCGCGACACGTCGCCCCTCCTCGCGCGCGCGATCCGCGAGTGCGCCAACGAGTGTGCTCTTCCCCGCACCTGGAGGACCGGTGACGCCGATCACACGCGCAGCGGGACCTGTAGCCGTTGCAAGCTGGGCGAGCGCCTCTTGAATCAACGCATCGGCGCTCGCGCCTCCGCGCTCCACACTGCTGATCGCCTGCGCAAGCTCTCGCGCACTGCGCAGGGCTGCGCCGCGCGGGCTAGGGGCGTCGGACATTGGCGCGCAGGTACGTGGCGATCTCCGCAATCGTGCTCCCTGGGCCGAAGATCGCAGAGATGCCAGCCGCCTCGAGTCCAACGCGATCCTCTTCTGGAATGATTCCACCCGCGACCACCAGCACGTCGGCCGCCCCCGCCTCTCGGAGTCCAGCCACCACTTTCGGGAGGAGTGTGGCGTGTGCGCCAGAGAGGATTGAGCAGCCAACCACATCCACGTCCTCTTCAATGGCGGCGGCGATGATCGCCTCCGTGGTGCGCCGGATTCCCGTGTAGATCACCTCAAACCCTTCGTCGCGCAAGCCGCGCGCGAGCACCTTCGCGCCGCGATCATGGCCGTCGAGGCCAGGCTTTGCGATCAGGACTCGGATCGGTGCCGTACGTTCAGTCATGACCTCATCCTACCCCGCCTCCCAGCACCCTCGGAGCGGAAGGTCGGTAGAATGATGGCGCAGAGCGGCAGCACGCCGCTGAGAGTGGAGGCGAAGGTAGAGATGGCGGAGATCAAGCACACCACGGACGCATCGTTTGAGGCGGATGTCGCCAACTCACCACGACCAGTGATCGTGGACTTCTGGGCGCCTTGGTGCGGCCCATGCAAACTCGTTGCCCCAGAGCTCGAAAAGCTCGCCGCGCAGTACGACGGCGCGGTTGACATCGTGAAGGTCAACGTTGACGAGAACCCAAGCCTGCAGCGCGCCTTCAACATCATGTCCATCCCAACGATCGCCTTCTTCAAGGGGGCTGGCGCGCAGCCAGTTGGCGCCGTCGGATTCCAGACCGCTGAGCAGCTTGAATCGCGATTCGGGCTTAAGGAGCTCGCCGCCAAGTAGCGCTGCGCTAGCGCAACGCGGACTCGTACCTCGCGAGGAGATTATCGATCTCCGCATTTGAGAGATCTGACGTCAGCAGTCCGCGCACCCGGTCACTCTCGCTCGCAACCTGAAAGAGCACGATCACTTGGCGCTTATCTCCGTTGAGTAGCGTCATGCGACTCCCCTCCCAAGTGCCGACCTGCACAGATTCGATCCGAATGTCTTGAGTCTTGCGTCCGGTTGCTGCACCGCGCTCAAACGCGAATGCAAGCGCGTCGAGCGTCAGGCCCACAGCTTGATAGGTCACCACAGAGAAACCAGTCAAACCGTCTCGCTCAAAAAGCGCGCCAGCGGAGCGCAGCTCGCGCACGCCAGATCCCCAGAGTGGGCCGAGCCGCTTCTCTGAGCATTCACGCCCTGAGTCGACCTCGCTCGGCGTCTCAATGAATGCGGCGAGAGGGATCGTGGCTTCAAGCGCCACATCAAACCCTACCGCGCGCTGCACATCAATTGTCGGATCGCATGGGAGTGAGCCGTCAGGAGGAGTGCTCGGCGCACACGCCGTGATCAGCAGTGAGGCGAGGAGAAGCAGTGCAATCCGTGCATGCGCCATCAGTCAGCACCTCCATCAAACGCAACCGGTGACGGTCGGAAGAGGCTGCCACGTGCCGGACGCGTGACGCCAAACTCTTCTGCGAGGTGGTTGAGGACGCAGTCGGCCGCCTGTGCGAGCTCAGGATCACGACGCACGTTGTCCACGCACCAGGCAAGATAGCCAGGATCGCGTCGGCCAACCGCATCCACGGTGGCACCCGCGTATCGACCGAATGTGAATCGCACCGCGCGCGCCGCTTCAAGCGAGATGCGCGGTCGCGCCGCAACCTCTGGATCGACGCGACGGCGCACCGGTCCCGCGGGGGTCCCCACACGTGGCACGCTCACTTCGGGGGCCCGCCGAGTCGGCCACTCCGCCTCAGGTCGCCAGTTGACGCTGGTTGGTTCACTTGTCCGCGCATTGAATTGTGGCGGCTGCGTGAACTCCACGCGTCCCGTCACGGGCGCATCTGGTCGATGGCCACCGCGCGGGGGCGGCGTCGTCGCCGGGTCCTCAGAGACCCACGCCTCAGCGAGCAGCGCCTCCACGGCGGCATTGATCAGTGCCATCTCGCGCGTCGCCTTGCGCGCCCCAGCAGCGTCGTCAGAGAAGTTGTCCGGGTGATGCGTGCGGGCGAGGCTGCGCCGCGCAGATCGAATCTCCTCGGCGGACGCGCCTGGCGCCAGGCCGAGCACTTCGTGCGGGCTCCGCGCCCCCCGCCTCACGTGGAACTCACGGCTACACACATCAGGAACTAAGTGTAGCCCGCTCCCCTACGATGGACCTATGAAGAACGTCATCAAGGCGGTGGAGATCTCGCGCCCACTCCTCTGGCTCAACACATCAATGCCGCTCCTCTGGGGCATCCTCGCCACGCGCGGCGCGGTGCAGCCGAGCGACCTCGCCCTCTTCGCCTTCTTCCTCTTCCCATATAACTACTTTCTCCACGCGCCGAACGACTACTTCGACTTTGAGACTGACGCGCGCAACCCGCGCAAAGGCGGCGTTGAGGGTGCGCTGACGCCGAAGCCGCTTCTCGCGCAGCACGCGATCATCAGCACGCTCCTCCTTCTCCCGTTCCTCGCCTTCACCGCCGTCCAGTTCCCGCCACTTACACTGGCCTCGCTCGGCCTTCTTCTCCTCCTCTCCGCTGCGTACAACGCACCACCTACGCGCCTCAAAGGGCGACCGATCCTCGATTCACTCACGAACGTGCTCTACGCCATCCCACTCCAGGTTGGCATTCATGCTGCCGGTGGCACTGACCTGATCGCGCCACAGGTGCTCGTCTTTGCCGCCTGGGGGATCGGCGCGCATGCACTCACCACCATCACGGATCGCGATGAAGATGCCGCCGCTGGCGTGCGCACGATTGCTGTCTTGCTTGGGCGTCGGAACACCGCGCTCTTCTCCGCCGCCTGGTTTGCCCTCGTCGGCGCCGGTGCAGCGAGCCTTGCTGGTACACCACTCGCCGCCGCCCTCGCCCTCCCCTACCTTTCGCTCTCGCTGATCGGCCGCGACGCCACCGGCGAGGCGGGGCGACGCCTCTACAGACTCTTTTTAGTCACGAACGTGCTGATCGGCGCCTCCATCACGATGCTGGTGATACTCCAGGTCCCGTTTGAGTCAGCCGTTGCCGCTGGTGCCACCGCAATCGTCGGCACGCTGATCGCACTCGGTGCATCTGTGGGTCGATCCGTACTCCGCGCACGTCAACGAGCGTGACCACCAAGAAGCGCGTCGTCATCGTCGGTGCCGGACTCGCCGGCCTCGCTAGTGCCATCCGTCTCGCCGCCGCCGGCGTCCACGTCACCGTTATTGAGCGCGGCACACGCCCTGGCGGAAAGATGGGTCGACGTGAGATCGGGCAATACCGCTGGGATAGCGGCCCCACCATCTTCACCCTC
>JBBAWP010000040.1:0-8659 GCA_040397155.1 Candidatus Limnocylindrus sp. | reverse complement strand
GCAAGGCGCAGCGCGAGGGTGGTTCAGCGGGTGGCGGCTTCGGCGGCTACACCGGCGGCGGCAGCTACAGCGCGGGTGGCTACGGCGCCCCGCGAGCTCCACGCGGACCACGCGAGATGCACCCGACGACCTGCTCGGACTGCGGTAAGGAGACGATGGTCCCCTTCCTGCCAACGAGCGGCAAGCCGGTCTACTGCGACACCTGCTTCGCAAGCCGACGCCCAGCGCGCTGAGCTTACGAGTCTCGTCGTTAACCGGACGGCCGGGACCCTTCGGGGTCTCGGCCGTTCGATTTTCCCGCGGTAGCATCGCCCCATGAGCGGCACACCTGATCCGCAGCGACGCACCACTCATCACCGTGTGCGCACCTGGCGAGATGGTGTCGCACGTGAACGCGACGACACACTGACGGGTGAAGAGCCTGCACAGATCAGCGTGGTGGATGCCGATGGTCTGCGACTTGATGTAGCGGTAACCATGCGTACGCCAGGTCAGGATGAAGAGCTCGCTGTTGGCTTCCTCGTTAGCGAGTCGCTGATCACGCAGACTTCGGTGGCGCGCGTCACATTTGGCGACCCCCTTGACGCGTCACAGCCGGAGAACCACATCAGCGTCCACGTGACGGGCGCGTTCGATGCGGCGCGGATTCCAACGCGCACAACGGTTGCTACCGCGTCGTGTGGCATCTGTGGCAAGGCGTCCATCGACGACGTCGTCCAGCGACTCGGGCGCGTGCAGCCGATCATGCGCATTGATCACGACGCACTCCTCAAGCTTCCCGCGCAGCTTCGCGACGCGCAATCGATTTTCGGAGAGACGGGGGGCATTCATGCCGCAGCGACCGTCGCCGTTGCGCCGAGTGGCGCGCTCAGCATCAGCGCCGTTCGTGAAGACGTTGGACGTCACAACGCCGTCGACAAGTTGATTGGTGAAGCGGCGCTCCGCCTCGCACTCCCACTCAGCGGCGCACTCTTGCTCCTCTCCGGTCGCTGCTCATTTGAACTCGTGCAGAAGGCGGCCGCTGCCGGCTACGGCGCGATCGCCTGCGTCGGCGCGCCATCATCCCTTGCGGTGGAGACGGCGGAGCGACTCGGCATCTGCCTGATCGGTTTCTTGCGCGAAGGATCGTTCAACGCCTACACCCAGTTTGACGTGGTGCAGCGCTAGCGGGCTCTAGGAGTTTGTCTCAATCTCCTTCAAGCGATCCACAAGCAGACCGCAGTGCGCAAGCGCCGCTCGCTCATCAAGCGCACGGACGATCTCGCGCTCATCGAGCAACGCATTAATCTCTCTGGTTGCGCGCGCAACATCCGCGAGTGGACGCAACTCTGCGCGTGCGGCGGCGGTGGCTCCTTGTACGAGTGCATACGCCTGGTCGCGCGGCGCGCCTGCGTTGACGAGTGCGGTGAGGAGACGCGAGGCGGCGTGTAGTCCGAGGCCCGCGTCAAGATTCCTGCGCATCGCATCTCGATTGACCTCAAGCCCATCAATGATGCCGTGCATGGAGCGGAGCGCATAGTGAATGAGGCCAGTGGCATCTGGGAGGAGGATGCGCTCCGCTGAGCTATGACTCATGTCGCGCTCATGCCAGAGCGCCTGGTTCTCCGCTGCCGCTGCCGCGTATCCACGCAAGATGCGTGCAAGTCCGGCAATGCGTTCGCTCTTCACCGGGTTGCGCTTCTGTGGCATGGCTGAACTTCCCGCTTGGCCACTGCGGAACGGTTCACGAACCTCGTCAATCTCCGTGTGTTGCAGGTTGCGAATCTCTGTTGCAAATCGCTCGAGTGTGCCGCCCGTGATCGCGATCGCGGCAACAAGTGCGGCGTGCCGATCGCGCTGCACGATCTGTGTGCTGACCGGATCCACACGCAGGCCGAGCGCGGAGAGCACCTCACGCTCAATCGCAGGATCAATCTGGCTGTACGTCCCAACGGGGCCAGAGATCTTCCCGGTGGCCACCTCGTCGGCAGCTGTGACGAGTCGTGTGCGGTTGCGAGCCGCTTCAAATGCCCAACCGGCGAGCTTTGCACCGAACGTCATCGGCTCCGCATGCACGGAGTGCGTGCGCCCAGCCATCACCGTGTCGCGCTCCTCGCGCGCGCGCCGGATGATCACCAGGATGAGTGCGTCGAGTTCGGCGAGGATCAGGTCTGCGGCGGCACGGAGCTGGAGGGCGAGGGCGGTGTCGATCACATCGCTACTGGTGAGGCCGTAGTGGAGGTAGCGCCCTTCGGGGCCCACCGACTCAGCAACGGCATTGACGAAGGCGAGCGTGTCGTGATCAAGGGTTGCCTCAAGCTCGGCAATTCGTGCGAGGTTCACCGTGGCGCGCGCGCTGATCGCCTGCGCCGCCTCGGCGGGGATGTCGCCGCGCTTCGCCTGAGCCTGGGCGACGGCCACCTCAACGCGGAGCGCTGCGTTCCAGCGCGCGGCGTCTCCCCAGACGTTGCGCATCTCGGGTGTGGTGTATCGATCAATCACGATCAATCAATCACGGGCGGTTCACGGAGCGTCGCATCGGTCGCCACGCGCGCTCAATCGTCTGCGTGCGCTCAGGGCCAACGGAGAGCAGCACAATCGGCGCGCCCGCAAGTTCCTCGAGTGCCGTCACGTAGCGCCGCGCGTTTTCAGGGAGGTCGGCCAACGCACGGACGTTGTGGATCGGTTCGCTCCAGCCTGGGAAACGCTCGTAGATTGGCGTGGCTCGCGAAAGCTCCGCGGTCGATGAAGGCCAGCGCTCCACGCGCTTGCCGTCGATCTCATACGCAACACAGAGAAGGATCTCGGGGATCCCAGAGAGCACATCCAGCTTGTTGAGCATGATGCTCGAGACACCGTTGAGTTGGACCGCGTAGCGCAGCGGCAACGCATCGTTCCAGCCAACGCGTCGACGTCGTCCGGTTGTGGTGCCAACCTCGTGCCCAGTCGTTGCGATGCGCTCGCCGATCGCATCGGTGAGTTCTGTGACGAACGGTCCTGAGCCGACGCGCGTGGCATACGCCTTCATCACGCCCATCACCTCATCAATCTGCAGTGGTGCGATTCCGCCGCCGGTGGTTGCGCCACCAGCGATTGGATGCGACGACGTGACATACGGATAAGAACCGTGGCTCAAATCAAGCAGTGTCCCCTGCGCCCCTTCAAAGAGGAGATGCTCACCTGCACCGAGTGCGCGCTGCACCAGTTCGTTCGTATCTGCAATGTGCGGGCGGAGTCGCTCGCCCCATGCAGCAATCTGCGTAAGGATCGCGCGCTCATCGGTGGCGGTTGGGTCGTCTGCGCCGAGCGCGTGCAAGAGTGCACGCTTCTCTGGAAGCGCACGTGATAGTCGAGATGCGGCGGAGGCTGCATCAAGAAGATCTTCAACGCGCAGTCCGATGCGCGCAGCACGGTCTTCATACGCTGGGCCAATGCCGCGTCCGGTCGTTCCAACCTTCGCACCACCGAGTGCGGTTTCACGTGCTTTGTCCAAGGCAATGTGATACGGGAGGATGAGCGAAGCAGCGTGGCTGACGCGTACGCGAGAGATGTCGATGCCACGCGCAATCAGCCCATCAAACTCGCGAAGGAGCGTCTCCGGATTGACGACGACGCCTGGCCCGATGATCGGAGTGATGTGTCCGTAGAGGACACCGCTCGGCACAAGGTGAAGTTTGAACGTGTCTTCGCCAATGACGATGGTGTGCCCTGCGTTGTCGCCACCTTGGTAGCGCACAACCGCCGCAACCTGCTCGGCGAGGAAGTCGGTCGTCTTCCCCTTCCCTTCGTCGCCCCACTGGAGACCGACGATCACGCTGGCAGGCATCGCTTCCCCTTTCACTAGGAGCTGGTTACGCCGGGTAGAACTCGGCGCGCGGATCGTACCCTCCCGCGCCATCCGCCGCTCACTTCGGCGCGCCGCTAGACTCGCCGTATGAGCATCAGCCCAGCACCCGTGGAGCCCTCCGCACCCCGCAAACGCTACGGCGGTTCGTGGCTCCCGAAGCCCTCACTCTTTGTCAGCTGGCGTCCAAACGGGATCGGCCTGCAGAAGCCGAACCACGTCATGGAGACCCTGCGGACGATCTGGGAGAACCGCGGCAACCTTCGATACGCCTGGCGCATTCTTAGCAAGGGAGTCTGCGACGGCTGCGCGCTCGGCGTCGCCGGCTTCAAGGACTGGACGATTGACGGACTTCACCTCTGCACCACGCGCCTCAACCTGTTGCAGGTCAACACCGCACGCGCCCTAGATCCGGCGCGTCTTGCGGACGTCACCGCGCTTCGCTCCCTCTCTTCAACGGAACTCCGTGCGCTCGGTCGACTCCCTTATCCCATGCTGCGCATGCGCGGCGAGGCGGGATTCAAGCGCATCAGCTGGGAGCGCGCACTTCAGATTGCGGGCTCGCAGATCAAGGCGGCTGGTCCTTCGCGCATCTCCTTCTTCCTGACGGCGCGCGGCATCATGAACGAGACCTACTACGCCATCCAGAAGGTGGTGCGCTTCCTCGGAACCAACGACGTGGACAACGCCGCGCGCATCTGCCATGCGCCGAGCACTGGTGCGTTGAAGCACGGCATCGGCTACGGCGCTACCACCGTGTCATACCGAGATGTGATCGAGAGCGATCTCATTATTCTCTTCGGCTCAAATGTGGCGAACGCACAGCCAGTCTTCATGAAGTATCTGCACCTCGCCAAGAAGCGCGGCGCGAAAATTCTTGTGGTGAACCCGTATCGCGAGCCTGGACTTGAGCGCTACTGGGTCCCAAGCAATGCCGATTCGCTCCTCTTCGGCACGAAGATGGCCGACGCATGGGTGCAAGTTGCCCAAGGGGGAGATATCGCCTTCATCAGTGCCGCGCTGCTGAGGCTCGAAGAGCTCGGCACACTTGATCAACAGTTCATCAACGAGAAGAGTGCGGGATGGAGCGAGCTCCGTGCGGCGCTCACCGGACGAAGCATTGACGAGTACCTGGCAATGTCAGGCGCGTCGCGCGCGGAGCTCGAGACCTTCTGCGCACTCTACGGAGGAGCGAAGTCGGCGGTCCTGATCTGGTCGATGGGGATCACGCAGCAGGCCTGCGGCAGCGAGAACGTTGCCGCGATCGTCAACCTTGGACTTGCGCGCGGCAACATCGGCCGCCCTGGCGCCGGACTGATGCCGATCCGTGGGCATAGCGGCGTGCAAGGTGGCGCAGAGATGGGAGCGTATGCGACGGCGCTTCCAGGCGGCCTCCCCATTGAGTCGCGCTACACCGAACCACTCGCTGCAGCGTATGGATTCCCAATCGCGCCGAAGAGTGGACGATCGGCGCCACAGCAGCTTGACGCCGCTGAGCGCGGTGAGATCGATGTGCTCTGGAGTGTTGGCGGCAACTTCTTGGAGACGATGCCGGATCCTGAAGCGGTTGCGCGCACGCTCGCCAAGGTGCCGCTCCGCGTGCACCAAGACATTGTGGTCAGCAGCCAGATGCTCGTTGATCCGGGCGAGGCGGTCCTCCTCCTCCCTGCCACAACGCGTTACGAAGTTCCAGGCGGCGGAACAGAGACCACCACAGAGCGACGCGTTGCCTTCAGTCCCGAGATCCCAGGACCGCGCATCGGTGAAGCGCGAACGGAGTGGGAGGTCTTCACGCAGTTGGCGCAGGTTGTTGATCCCGCACGTGCGCACCTGGTTGCATTCCCGGGAGGCACGCAGCAGATCCGCGAAGAGATCGCACGCATTGTTCCCTCCTATGCAGGCATCGAAACGCTGAAGGAGAGCGGCGATGCAATCCAGTGGGGCGGCGAGCGCCTCTGTGAAGGGCAAGTGTTTGCCACCCCCGATGGGAAGGCGCACTTTGCAACCGTGCTCCCGATTGAAGCGACGCTCTCAGCAGGGATGTTGAACCTCTCCACACGTCGCGGCAAGCAGTTCAACTCAATGGTTTGGCGAGATAAGGATCCGCTCAACGGTGCGGTGCGTAGTGACATCCTGATCTCCGCGGCCGATGCCGCCGCCCGCGGCTTTGTCGATGGCGCCGCCGTGCGGGTGCGCAGCGCGACAGGCGAAGTACAGGCACACATCAAGGTGGCACCGATTCGCGCAGGGAGCGTGCAGATGCACTTCCCTGAAGCGAATCCGCTCATTGACGGCGTGCACCGAGATCCAATCAGTCACGTGCCGGACTACAACGCAATCGTTGAACTCATCCCTGCTGACGCAACGGCATAGCAGTCGGTGATGGCGCCGGGGAGCGCACCAGAGAGCGTCCAAGCCGGCGCGATCGGCATCCTTCTAGCTGGTGGCGCAAGCCGTCGATTCCCTGGCGGAAAGCTCGACGCGCTCATTCCAGCGGCGCTCGCTGATCTGCGAGGTCGCCCTGAGCTTGCAGGAGCACGCGTTCTTGATGCTGCGTATGCAACGCTCGCTGCTGCTGTCTCCGAAATCTATGTGCTCGGTGATGCGTCGCTGCCCCATCCGGCAAGAGTCGTGGAAGATCGTGTGATGCACGCGGGGCCAGCGGCCTCACTCGCCGATCTGCTCGCAAGCGAGAGACTCCGCAATCACGGCGATGCAACGCGCGTGATCGTCCTTGCTGCCGACGCGCCGTTCGCACCGCCGCTTCTCTTGGGGCTGATGGCTGCGGCGCAGGGGAGCCTGATCGTTCAGGAAGGTGAGGCACTCCCGTTCGCCGCAGCGCTCGGTGCACTCCGCAAAGCGGTGCGCGACGGTCAGCTCCCTCGACTCCGCGATCTTGCGGCGGCACTCGGCGCAGCACCGCTCGACCCCCGCATCGTGAGCCGACTTGACCCACTCGGCGCCGCTCTCGCAGACATTGATTCACCCGAGGATCTTGAGACGCCAAGTCCGCGCTGAGCGTGGGATGATCGCCGCACGATGAGTGCTCCCATCACGATCCTCTGGCTGCGTCGCGATCTCCGCCTCGCCGATCACCCTGCGCTGATTGCGGCGGCAGCCCACGCGCACGAAACAAGCGGCAGGCTCCTGCCGATCTTCATCTGGGAGCCAGGAGTCTTCGCGGGTCGTCGCGCGAGCGCAAATCGCACCTGGTTCCTGCGCGAAAGCCTGCGCGAACTCTCGCGCGAACTTGAGGCGCGCGGTTCCACACTCTTGGAGGTACAGGGGCCCGGTTCAAGCGCGCTCCCCGCACTCGTAGAACACCTCACCACGAGCGGCACCGCTGCAAACGAGATCGCACTCTTTTTCACACGCGATCACACGCCGTACGCTCGTGCGCGCGATCGTGCGGTGGCGGAGCTCCTTGCGCCGCGTGGCGTCAGCGTGCACGCCACACGTGGCCTCACCGTTGTCGAACCAGACGAGCTACTCACCGGTGGTGGAACCGCGTACGGGGTGTACACGCCGTACTTCCGCCGCTGGCTTGAACGCGTCTCGTTGAACAACGAGCGGCCTCTCGCCGCACCAACAACACTCCCCGCGCCACCACCGCTTGAACTTCCCACAGCGCTGCAACCCGATCAGGCCGCGATCGAGCGCGCAGCGCAGCCAACAGCAACGTTCGCGCTTCTCCCTGTGCCAGGCGAGAGCGCCGCTCGCGGCGCGGCAGAGCGCTGGATCACCGCCGCGCGCGGCAACGGCGCGAACGGCTACGCCGCACGACGAAACACGCTCGCAGATGAAGAGGGGACGAGTCGACTCTCCGCGGCTCTGCATCTTGGACTGCTTTCGCCGCGCGAGCTCGTGTCGCGACTGCTCCCGCTCCCACCGGAGCGTGAAGGGGAGCGTTCAGGCGAGCGGCTCTGGGTGAGCCAGATTGCCTGGCGTGATTTCTACACCCAGGTGCTTTGGCACGCACCGCACGCGGCACGATCTTCCTGGAAGCCTGCGTATGACGCGATTGAGTGGGATACGCGCGAAGAAACGTTTAACGCGTGGCGTGACGGACGCACGGGGTACCCCATTGTGGACGCGGCCATGCGACAACTTCGCGAGACAGGCTTCATGCACAATCGCGCGCGCATGATCACCGCATCATTCCTGACGAAAGACCTTCTCGTTGACTGGAGAAAGGGCGAGGCGCACTTCTTGCAGCATCTCGTTGATGGAGATGTGGCGGCGAACAACGGCGGATGGCAGTGGTCGGCGGGGAGTGGAACCGATGCGCAGCCGTACTTCCGCATCTTCAACCCCGTCACTCAGGCGGGCAACTTTGATCCAGATGGTGCATATGTGCGTCGCTGGGTCCCCGAACTTGCGGCACTGAAGGCACCCGCGATCCATGCACCGTGGGCACACGTCGCAGCACTCGCGGCGGCCGGCATCACGCTCGGCGTGCACTATCCAGAACCGATCGTTGATCACGCAGTGGCGAGAGCGCGGACGCTGGAGGCGTATGCGCGTGCCGTCAAGGGACTCCCTGCACCCCGTGGCGAATAAGAGGAGTACGCGCGAAACGCACGACGCGTCTCGGCACGTCCCGCCGAGCCTTCGCGCTGAGAAGATTTGTGCGTCGTGCGGTCGACCCTTCTCGTGGCGTCGACGCTGGGCAAAGGTATGGAGTGAGGTGAAGTACTGCAGCGATGCGTGCCGGTCGGCCAGGTGAGCGTCGCTTCGCACGTTCTCGTCCTCCCCGATCAACTCACCGACCAGGTGGGTCCAATTCATGCTGCGCTACTGGACGCATCCAGCGCGCCGGAGGTGATCTTCATTGAG
>JBBAWP010000039.1:0-9243 GCA_040397155.1 Candidatus Limnocylindrus sp. | reverse complement strand
CCCCCAAGGACGAAGTAGGTTGCGCCAGCGCCACCCGCCGCCCCAAAGATGATGGAGAGGGCGAGGAGTCCGGCGGTTGCGCGCCCGGTCAGGCCCGTTCGCGGTTCTGTCGCGGATGACTCTTGCGCGTCACTGAGTGCGCTCGCCTTTGGAACACCGTCATCCAGGTTCTCAAGCCACGGCTGCCACTCGGAGCGCTCTGGCTCAAATCGGATCGGGCGCGCGCTGCGTCGAGAGATTGGCTTTCGGGTTTCGCTCACGTCTTCTCCTTCGTCGTTGGCAGTGCGCGATCAGGCGCAGGCGGCTCGCTCAGAGTAGAGGATGTCGTATCCGCGCGAAGAACACGACGTAGGCGAAGTGAAGTTTTCGCAACCTCACCGAGGAGCGCCGCTGCGCGACGGCCAACGCTGATCAAGGTTGCGGCGGGTTGTGTGGCGGGAGTTGGCTCCACCGCGCTATCCGCGTCTGCGAGCGGATCAGCGGGAAGCGTCAGGGTGAAGCTTGTCCCGCTCCCAGGGAGGCTCTCAACAACGATGCGACCAGCATGCATGTCCACGATTGACTTCACGATTGCGAGTCCGAGGCCTGATCCAGAGGCACGCGTCTCCTTTCGTGATGCGGCAAGTCCCTCCGTGCCCCGATAGAAGCGATCAAAGATGCGAGGCAACTCTTCTGCGGCGATGCCAACACCGGTGTCACTCACGGTGATCGTTGCGGCACCCGTCGCGAGCGGTCGCACCGCAACGGAGACACTCCCGCCCTTTGGCGTGAACTTCAGCGCGTTGCCAACAAGGTTTGCAACCGCCTGACCCACCAGGGTCGCGTCGTGTCGAACCACCACGCGCCGTGCTGGGAGTCGTTCATCGAGCGCAACGCCTCGCCGCCGCGCCCCCGCCGCCGCTTGTTCGATTGCCGCACTCACACTTGAACGAAGGTCGGTCTCCGTAAACTCTGGTCGCGCGATCCCTGCATCAAACCGTGAGAGCTCAAGGATGTTGGCGGTGAGTGCATCCATGCGCTCGAGTTGGCGCCCCGCTTCACTCAGCAGGCGCTTCCGCGTTGCTGGGTTTGTGGTCCCACCTTCGTCAAGAAGATCAACAAATGCGCGAAGCGCCGCCAGCGGTGTTCGCAACTCATGTGAGACATCGGCGAGATGCTCTTGACCGCGATCTCGTTCACGTTTCAGGGCGCCCACAGTAGTTTCAAGGCGGCTCGCCATGCGATTGAATCCTTCGAGCAGGGCCTCCATCTCAATATTGGCGGCAACCTCTGGCCCAGTAGGGACGCGCGCGGAGAGATCACCATCACCGATCGCACTCGCCGTCTCCGACAAGAGTCGTACTGGCTTAGCAAATCGGCGCGCGGCAAGTGTGGCAAAGAGGATCGTTGCAGCAAGTGCAAGAAGTCCGACGAGCGTGATTGCGCCGGTGACCTGTGCAATGCGAGTCGCGCGCGTCGAGAGCGGCTGCTCCAGCGTCACCTCAACCGCCGCGAGCACTTCGGTTCCGCCAAGGAGCACAATCTCCGAGCCGCTCTCAATCGGATCACGCCGCTCACCTGCAGCAGCCTCAACGCCAGAAGAGTCAATGGTGAACGTGGAGCCTTCGAGGGGGGTGAACCTCTGCTGCGCTTCATCCCACGTGCCAAACCGCAAGCGCACATCCGCACGCGCAATGACGGTGGCGAGCCCTTGTAGTTCAGGATCCTGCAACAAGAAGCGTTCTCGAACGAGTGCGTTCAGCGTGCCAGACCGCGTCACCACGCTCCCATCGGACGCGGCGGCGATCGCAATGCTCCGCGCTGCACTTGAGACTGCCATCCGCCGCACTTGCAGGGACGCGAACTCTTGTGACTGGAGTTCGTTGCTGACGCGGTCAATGACGAGGAGGCCGGAGAGCGTGAGTGCAACCGCCAAGATGCCAAGAAAGGCGGCGGTGAGTCGCGCGCGCAGCCCTCGGGGCGGAAGGTTATAGAGACGCGTGTAGATGGAGCTCAGGATCCGCTCCGCTCGCCGCGGTCACTCCGATCCGCAAAGGCGTAGCCAACGCCACGCACGGTGCTGACATAGCGAGGATTTGAAGGATCAACTTCAATCTTGTCTCGGAGGTGGCTCACATGCACATTGATGGTCTTCTCATCGCCACTGATCGCCGCGTCGTAGTCGCGCACTCGCTCGAGAAGGTCGCGTCGGCTGAAGACGCGCCCCGGCTTCTCCGCAAGGAGTCGCAGGATCTCAAACTCCGTTGGAGTGAGGGCAATCTTCTTCCCCGCACGGCTCACCCGCCTGCGCTCAAGGTCAATCAGGAGTTCGTCGGCGCGGATGATCCGCCCGCCGAGCGCGTCCGCGAGGTCGCCGTACGCCCGACGCAACTGGGACTTCACGCGGCTGAGCAGTTCACGGACGCGGAAGGGCTTCGTCATGTAGTCATCCGCGCCGAGCTCAAGTCCGAGGATCGTATCCACCTCTTCGTCTCGCGCCGTGAGGATGATCACGGGCGCCTTTGAGCCTCCCGCGCGGAGTCGGCGCAACAGCTCAAATCCATCAATTCCAGGGAGTCGGACATCAAGGATGAGCAGGTCTGGTGCCTGCGCCAGGCCAATCTCAAGGCCCTTATCGCCGGTTGCCGCGAGCAGCGCGGTGTACCCCTCCCCCTTCAACGCCACTTCGAGCGCGAGGGAGACGGCGGGATCGTCTTCAACAACGAGGATCGTCGCAGCCATGCTCAGACTTTACACCCGCCGCGCCGCTATCCTGTCCCTCCTATGAGCACACCCCTCCCTCCGATCGCCGTAAAGGAGCGTGGCAAGGCGCTGTTGAGCCGCCCCACGTTGAATAAGGACACGGCGTTTACCAAGGATGAGCGCCGACTCCTCGGGCTTGACGGACTCCTCCCTGCAACCGTCCTCACCCTTGAAGAGCAGGTCGCCGTCGAGTTGCAGAAGATTCGCCGGAAGCAGGATCCACTTGAGTGCTACATCGGTCTTGCTGCGCTGCAGGATCGAAATGAGACGCTCTTCTACCGGTTGCTCGCAGAGAACATGGAGGAGTTCCTCCCAGTTGTGTACACGCCAACGGTTGGTGAGGCGTGCAAGCGTTGGAGTCAAATCTGGCGACGCGCGCGTGGCGCATGGGTGACACCAGACGATCAGCTTCGAATCCCTGAACTTCTGCATAACGCCGCGGGCGGCGGTGAGACGCGACTGATCGTGGTGACAGATAACGAACGCATCCTTGGACTTGGTGACCTCGGTGTTGGGGGGATGGGCATTCCAATCGGCAAGCTTTCGCTCTACACCGCCGCCGCTGGGATTCAGCCGTCATGGGCGCTCCCCGTCTCGCTCGATGTTGGAACGGATAATCAAGAACTGCTCAGAGACCCTGCGTATTTGGGGTGGCGCAAGCCGCGCCTCCGCGGCGCCGCGTACGACGCATTTATTGAATCGTTTGTGGTGGCAGTAGCGACGGCGCTGCCAGGCTGCGTGATCCAGTGGGAGGATTTCAAGCAAGAGAACGCGATCAAGATCCTTGAGCGTTACCGCAACAGCGTCCCGTCATTCAACGACGATATTCAAGGGACGGGTGCCGTTGCACTCGCGGGCCTGATTGCCGCGGTGAACGCTGGTGGCGGATCAGGGAGTACGCGCATGAGTGACCAACGCTTCCTCTTCTACGGAGCGGGTGCTGCAACTCTCGGCATTGCCAGACTGCTGCGGAAGCATCTTGAGAGCGCGGGAGCGAGTGAGAGTGAACGCGCGCGCGCAATCATTGCCATGGATTCAAAGGGAATCGTGCACGAAGGTAGAACCGATCTGACCGAAGGGAAGAGCGAGCTCGCCATCAGCGCCGAAACGTTCCAGGCGCTCAAGCTGCACACGCTGAGCGCTGCGCCAACGCTTGAAGAGATCGTGACGCTGATCGCCCCCACCGCGCTCATTGGGACGAGCGGGCAGGCGAGCGCATTTACCGAAGCGGCGATCCGTGCTGTGTCGGCCGCCGCGCCGTCACCCTTGATCTGGCCGCTTTCGAATCCAACCTCATGCGCAGAGGCAACACCAGAGCAGATCCTTAACTGGAGTGATGGACGTGCACTCGTTGCAACTGGCTCACCGTTTGCGCCCGTCACCACTGGTGGTGCGACGCACCCAATCAGCCAGGCGAACAATGTCTACATCTTCCCGGGCGTTGGCCTTGCCGCGATCGCAGGTCGGCTCAACAAGATTCCAGACGAGGCCTTCCTTGTGGCGGCGGAGCACCTTGCCGTCCTCACCCCACCGGGTCGTGACTCCATCTATCCGCCCCTCGCGCAACTCCGCTCAATTAGCCGAAACATCGCGATCGCGGTGGTTCGCGCGGGGGTCAAGGGCGGGTGGGCGCCAGCCGTCCCTGAGGACCGCATCGCAGAACTGGTGGACGCGGCGATGTGGAGTCCTGCGTATCGGCCGTACCTTCCTGCCTAAATCAGAGGGGGCGATAGGATTACCGCTATGAAGATCGGGATTCTCCGCGAGCGACTCCCTGGCGAGCGCCGCGTGGCGCTCGTCCCAGACGCGGCCGCCAAGCTCATCGCTGCGGGGCATCAGATCCTTGTTGAGCGCGGCGCGGGTAGCGCGGCAGGCTTCCTGGATGCCGCCTATGAGAAGGCGGGAGTAACCCTTGTCGCTGATGTCGCGGCGCTCGCCGCGGCTGCGCCTGACGTGGTGGCGAAGGTGCGAAAGCCAAGCGCAGACGAAGTCGCCGCCCTTCCAAAAGGTTGCACGCTCATTGCCCTCCTCACCCCGGGCGCAAACGAAGAGATCCTCCCAGCGCTCGCGAGCGCCAAGATCACCGCACTCGCGCTGGAGCTTGTGCCGCGCATCACTCGCGCACAATCCATGGACGTCCTCTCTTCGCAGAGCGGCGTCGCTGGATATAAGGCGGCGCTGATCGGTGCCGCCGCGCTCGACAAGTTCCTCCCCATGCTCACTACCGCCGCAGGATCCATTGCGCCGGCGAAGGCGTTCATCATGGGCGCGGGCGTTGCAGGGTTGCAGGCGATCGCAACCACGCGTCGACTCGGCGCCGTCGTTTCTGCGTTTGACGTGCGCGGTGCTGCAGGCGAGCAGGTGCGCTCGCTCGGCGCACAGTTCGTAGAACCTGCGGCGAAGGCTGAGGGGACTGGCGGATATGCGCGCGCGCAGACGGAAGATGAGACGGCACAGAACGCCGCAATCATCGCCGCACACATCAGCAGCCAGGATCTTGTGATCACCACGGCGCTGATCCCTGGTCGTAAGGCGCCAATCCTTGTGACCGATGCAATGCTCGCCACGATGCGCGCAGGCTCCGTTGTGGTTGACCTTGCCGCTGAATCTGGTGGCAATGTCGAAGGTGTTGTCGCTGGTGAGACAGTGATCAAGCACGGCGTGCAGCTGATTGGCGCAGCAAACATCCCAGCAAGCGTGCCACTGCACGCGTCTCAGATGTTCTCTACGAACGTGCGCACGCTGATCACCCACCTCACGGCAGAGGGCGGCGCGCTGAAGATTGATGCGGCAGATGAGGTGACGGGCCCCATGCTCGTGACAAACGCCGGCGAACCTGTGAAGCGATAGGAGCATTGAGATGTTCAGTGTGATTGCAACCGCACTCGGAGTAGCCACTGTCGCCATCACGCTTGTGAGCGGCTCTTCGACCACCGCCGCAAGCGGCACGGCGGGCGGGACGCTGGTGGACGCCCAGATCGTCGAGGTGTACGTCTTCCTCCTCGCCGCATTCACCGGCTACCAGATCATCACCAAGGTGCCGCCGCTCCTGCACACGCCGCTGATGGCGGCCACGAACGCAATCTCTGCGATCAGCCTGGTTGCGAGCCTGGTGATCGCTGGTGCTGAGCGACCCTTCTACATCAACGTCATGGGCGCGGTTGCCGTTGCCGCGGCCACCACCAACGTGGTTGGCGGATTCGTGATCACCGACCGCATGCTCAAGATGTTCAAGAAGACGGAGGCGCCTAAGTGAACCCGGAGATCGGCGCACTCTTCGTCCAGGTTGCCTACATTGCCGCTTCGGCGGCGTTCATCCTCGGCCTTCGCGGCCTTACCAAGCCAGATACGGCGCGACGCGGCATGCAGCTCGCCGCGATGGGCATGCTTCTCGCAGTCATCGGCACACTCCTCAATCACCAGATCATCAGCTACGACCTGATCATCATCGGACTCGTGATCGGCACCGCGATCGGCCTGCCGATGGGACTCCTCGTTCCAATGACCGCCATGCCGCAGCGCATCGCCATCAGCCACATGTTCGGCGCGCTCGCCGTCACACTCGTGGGGATCGCTGAGTTCCTTCACTACCGTGATGTGCCGGGCGGACCTGGTGTCATCAAGATGGTCGCGCTCGGCTTTGAGACGATCTTCGGCGCCCTCACAATCACCGGCTCCTTCATGGCGTTCGGCAAGCTGCAGGGCTTCATCTCTGGGCGACCGATCACCTTCCCTGGACAGAAGATCATCAATGCGGCGATCTTCGTTGGCGCCATTGGACTCTGGATCTACCTGATCGCCACACAGTCGGGTGGCCCCGCGGCGAGCGGCGACAACGGAATTCTCTTGTTCGGCCTCATGACACTTCTCGCGCTCGTGATCGGCGTGACACTCGTGCTCCCAATCGGCGGCGCGGACATGCCGGTTGTTGTCTCACTGTTGAACTCCTACGCGGGCCTCGCCGCAAGCGCCACCGGCTTTGCGATCGGCAACAACGTCCTGATCGTGGCCGGAGCACTCGACGGAGCGAGCGGCTTCATCCTCTCCATCCTGATGTCGAAGGCGATGAATCGCAGCTTTGCGAACGTGCTCTTTGGTGCATTCGGTGGAGAGGTGGCGGCAGCCTCCACAAAGAGTTCCGAGGGGCTAACCACCCGATCGGTCAGCGCAGAAGACGCCGCCATGAGGATTGGATACGCGCGTAACGTCATCATCATTCCTGGCTACGGAATGGCGGTCGCACAGGCGCAACACGCGGTGCGCGAGCTTGCGGAACTCATTGAGAAGCGCGGCGGACGCGTTCGCTTCGCGATCCATCCAGTTGCCGGTCGAATGCCAGGGCACATGAATGTGCTCCTCGCCGAAGCGAACGTCCCGTACGATCACCTCTTTGACCTTGACGAGATCAACGAAGAGTTCCACGCGTGTGACGTTGCGCTCGTGATCGGCGCAAATGACGTCACGAACCCTGCAGCAAAGACGGACCCTGCATCGCCGATCTACGGCATGCCGATCCTGAACGTGCAGGACGCCGAGCAGGTGATCGTGGTGAAGCGCGGTATGGCGACCGGATTTGCGGGCATTGAGAACGAGCTCTTCTACTTGGAGAAGACCTCCATGCTCTTCGGTGATGCGAAGAGCGTACTGTCGCAGGTGGTCTCCGAAGTCAAGGCGCTCTAATGAATCCCGTCGCCCGGGTTGTCTCCACCGTTGCGCTTGCCGCCACCGGCTTCTTCACGCTCTACGCCTTCCAGACGCTCCCTGCCAACGCGCAACTAGCGATCCACTGGGATATCAACGGCGTGGCGGATGGATTCGCCGGACGCGAGGCGCTCTTTGTCCTCCCAGCAGTCTTCGCGCTGACTGCGGCGCTGATCCTACTCGCGATCAAGCTCGATCCAAAGCGCGCCAACATTGTGCGCAGTGCAGAGGCGATCGGGTACGTGGCGATGGGGCTCGTCCTCCTCTTCGCCGTCACACAGACGGCAATCATAAATTCCGGATTCGGCGAAGCGGCGCGACTCGACCACGCGGCACCGATTGCGCTCGGCGCCTTCTTTGCACTTCTCGGCTACGTAATGCCGCAAATCAAGCAGAACTACACCATTGGCGTGCGCCTCCCATGGACGCTTGAGAGCGAGAAGGCGTGGGATGTAACGCACGTGTTTGTCGGTCGCGCCTGGATCTCTGTCGGCCTGACGACCGCTGGGCTCGCTGCAATCCCTGAGACCGCTGTTGACCTTGGCGGCGCCCCAGTTGCGGTGCTGCTCGGCGGCCTCGCCGTCTCAACTGCGGCCGCAGTTGTGATCGCGTACCGCACCTGGCGCGACGACCAACGACGCAGGCGCAGCGCAACGCGCCGTCGAGCCCCTCGCCGATAGTGCTCTTCTCCAGCGCCGCGGATCCCGCAGCGATCGACTCGGCGCGGGCCTCTTTCACGCTTCTTGCAGGCGCACTCGTAACGCTCGTCGTCTTCGGCTTCGTTGCCGCTCGTAGATTGAGCGGTGGTGTCGCGGTCTGGGCGTGGGGCGGTGTGGCGTTCGTTCTCAGTCAAGCTGCGCGTCTCCCACTCCTTACGCTCATCAACGCACTGGTGATCGGCGCGGTTGCGCCGACTCCAGGGAGTGGCAGCTGGTTTACTGCGGTTCTCATTGCGTCGTTCAGTGCGGGCATCTTCGAAGAAGGGAGTCGTGCGTTCATCTTGAGCAAGGCGGCGCGCTACGTCCGCACGGAGCGCAGCGGGGTCGGGTTTGGGCTCGGGCACGCTGGCATCGAGGCGCTGATCATCACGCTCGTTCCATCCGTTGCGGCGCTGCTCCTACTCGGCTCGATCGCGGATGGTAGCGCGTACGACAACCTCCCCCCAGAGTCGCTTGCGCAGTTAGAGACCGCGATCACCTTCCTAGGTAATCAAGACGTAGCAACTTCACTATTGGCGTTCACCGAACGCCTCTTCGCCACACTCTTACATGTGGTGCTGAGCCTCTACGTGGTGCGTGCAGTGGCACAGAGCAGTGACCGTGGCAGCCTGATTCGAGCGCTTGTTCTTCCGGTCCTACTCCACGGCACGGCAAACCTTGTGACCGTGCTGCTCTTGCCAGCCGTGGGCATCCTTGTGGCGGAAGTCGTCTTCGCAGCTATCACCGTTGCGGCGGCGATCCACTATCTGCGCACTCGACCGAAGGTGAGCGCACCGCTCACCTAATCCGTTACGGCGAAGGGCTTGGAGAAGCCGCTGGGTCACATGCATCGCCGACGCCGTTCCCATCACTATCGAGCTGATCCGAGTTTGCAACCAGCGGACAGTTATCGATGTCATTCGTCAGGCCGTCGCCGTCGTCATCCCCGAGCGGATCAAGTGAGGGTGAAGGCGACGGGCTCGCGCCTGGATCCACATACCCTTCAGGGACTTGCAACTCACCACAGCCCTCGCCGATCGCACGCGTACCGCCGTACTGTCGGTTCCAGAGGAAGATGCGTGGCACCTGCGCACTGCAGGTG
>JBBAWP010000038.1:4316-10595 GCA_040397155.1 Candidatus Limnocylindrus sp. | reverse complement strand
CTGCGGCGAAGGCGTCGAGCGCATCTGCTGGTGAGCCGATCCCACCACCACCAATGATTGGAAGGGCTCCATGCACGGATACGACTGCGGCGAGCGCGCGTGGTCGAATGAGTGGACCGGAGAGTTCGCCCACACCATCGGCGAGCGCGCCTCTGGTGCGGCTACGACTCGGGAGGTACCCGATCGGCGATCCGCTGACCGAGAGCGCCGTCACGCCCACATCTGCCGCCGCTTCAGCGAGCGCGCGCAACGATGCTGCGTCGGGTGAGATCTTCACGATGAGCGGGAGCTCCGTGCTCTCTCTCGCTGCGTCAATGAGTCGGATGGCCTCATCAAACGTGCTCTCCCATCGTGCTCCGTCGAGCGCATCACTTGGCGACGTCAGATCGAGCTCGTATGCGTCAATACGTACCCGGTCGGCGCGTGACTCAAACCGCGCGATCAACGCGGCAAGTGACTTCTCGTTCGTCGCAACGAGCGAGACGGCCACAGCGCAAGGGGCTGCACGCCATGCGGAGGCGTGTCGATCGATCACCTCATCAACGCCAGGATTCTCTCGACTGATGGCGTGAAGAAGTCCGCCCGGAACCTCAACCACGCGTGGCAGGCTTGGACCGCTCCGCGGTGCCAGCGAGACGCCGCGCGTGACAAAGAGGCCAACGTCTCGCAGGTCAATCAGTTCACTCACCTCTGCGCCAAATCCGAGTGGTCCACTCGCGATCACGATCGGCCGCTCAAGCCTCAACGGATGAGTCCTGCCAAGCACGAGATCCGTACCGACACTCGCCGCGCCAACTCGCCCCTCCATCAGCGCGCACCCCGCGTTCGCCCTGTACTGCCTGACGGCGTAACCGCCGGACCCTCTTTGCAGAGGCGCACGCTCCCTGCAGCGCTCTGGTACGTACACCCGCCGCAGACTCCGCTCCCGCAACCGATCTCATGCGCCACGATCAGCTGCAGCCGCTTCGCGCCTCCCTCGCCACGTGGACGAGAGACGCGCGCGCTCGTGCGATCGCTGACTCCCGCTGCGCGCAGCAGCAGTGTGGTTGCACTAAGCAACTCGCTTGAACCTGCAGCAACCACCTGGTCCGCCCATGCTGCATACGTTGCGACGAGATCTGCAGCACTCCCGTGGTGGCCAAGGCTTCCGTCTTCTGTCGCAACGTGGATCTCAACCGACTCAGGGAGCAGCGATGCGGGAGGGATCTCAGCGGCGGTATTCGATTCAAGCAGCATCGTCACGGATCGTCCAGCTGCGGCGAGTGAAGTGGCGAGGAGTCGAACCCATGGGAAACCCTCAACATCGGTGACGATCAGGATCTGCAGTGCGTCCGGATCTATATCAATGGGCTGTCCGATCGGTCCGACGACGGAGAGCTGCGCGCCAGGCACGAGCTCCGCGAGTGAGTCGCGACCCCCATCGGCGCGCGGCTGCAGCGCAACCTGGACACTCCCAGCGATGAGGTCAATCTGCGTCACTGGTGCAACGCGGCGAAGACGGTATCCGCCCGCTTCGGCGTGGAGGAGGTGGAGTGCGTGCCCCGCGCGGAGCGACGCGATCAGCTCAGGGAGTCGAAGGAGAAGTGCACTGCGTCCTGGCGCAAGCTCACCGACGGCGAGCAGTTGGGCGCGAACGGGCGTAGCGCCCATCGCGCGTTAGACCTTTGCGCCGTGATCACCCGCGGCGCCGAGTCCGGCAACGATCGCCCCCGTAGGACGCACCGCAAGGCCCACCTTGGTGCGCAAGGCAGCCTCAATTCGGTCATAGAGATCTGCAGGCGCCCAGAGCTCCACCACCTCTGCGGTGGATGCGCGATCGAGGCTGCTGCGCTTGCGCGCGTCAATAGAGCGTACGCGGAAGGAGAGGTCGCTCTCCAGGATCAACTGCGGCGCTTTCGCACTCCCCGCAAGGAGGAGTGGGGCAACCACCTTGAGCGTGTTGCGATGTTCGCGAAGATAGCTACCGAGTCGATCCGCAGCATGCTCAACCGCCGTGAGTCGCTCAGAGCCGGCCGCCTCCGCGGCCTGCGCAAGCTTCCGCGTAAGTTCTGGCGCGAGGGTGCTGCGCGGCTCCGAGGCACGTGTGCGTGTCGCCCGTGTCAGGGTGATCTTCTTCTTGAGCGGCTTTACCGGACGTTTTGTTGGACGCTTGGAAGGCATCAGCCGCGGTACTCAAGGTCGCGCGAGAGTCGCTCACGCAGGAACATGGAGTGGTGCCGCTCGAACATCCATTCACCGGCGCGGTGCCCTAGTGCCCGTGAAGATTCGTCGCGCTCAAGCAGATCGAGGGTGCCGTAGTCCGGCAGGTCAAAGAGAATCACGTTGTCAAAGTCCCAGCCGTGCGCAACGTTGTACCACCCAAGAAACTTGATGCCGAACTTCTCTTCATACGACTTCACGGTCTTTGGGAAGAGCGTGCGCATGAAAAACTTGAAGAAGGGGTCACGCCCCCGTCGAATCGAAAAGTACGTTGCAAGCACTGGCATTAGCGCGATTCTCCCATGCCGCCGTCCTCGTTGTCGCGAGCCTCTCGCTGCGCCTCGTCCTCAAGCTCCCCCACCGTCTTGCTCTTGCTCGCGAGCGGCGCACGCCGACCACGACGATCAGCGGCCACGAGGCGCAGGAGGAAGATGGAGGTCTGACCAACAAGGAGGAGCAAGATCACCACGCCGATCAAGAGCAGCGTGGCGATCGTGGGCCCCCAGTTCAGCACTGCGGAGAGGGGGGCCAAGATCATAAAGACGACGAGCGCGACCACCTGAATCCAGAAGCAGCCGAGACCAGGGCCGCGATCTGGGCTAAGCGGTGCCCCCTTGTACTCAGGCATCTCAGGTGCGGGTAGGTTGCTCATCCCCTCATTCTGCCTTCCACGCGACTTCGCCGTTGAGCAGCGTAAGGAGCACCGCTCCAGTAAGGGTCTTGCCGAGGAGTGGCGTGTTGATGCTGCGCCCGATCAGCGTCTTCCGGCTCGGCACCCAGGTAGCGCTCAGGTCCACCACCACGAGGTTCGCTGGCCCACCTACCGCGAGCCCACGTGCAAGCGCTGGTCGATTCAACACGGCGGCGGGACCGGTCGTAAGCAGCGCCGCGACGAGCGAGAGCGGGAACTCACCAGCGGCGTGCGCCGTAAGGAGTGTGCTGAGCGCCGTCTCGATCCCCGCAATCCCATTCGCGGCGAGGCCGAACTCCACCTCTTTCTTCTCACGCGAGTGCGGCGCATGATCGGTTCCAATTGCGGACGCGGTGCCGTCACGGAGCGCAGCTCTGCACGCCGCCGCATCGCTCGCGTCGCGCAACGGCGGACAGACGCGCAGGTTTGTGTTGTACGCGTCAGCGGTCGGTGTGAGGCTCGCTTGGCGCTGTTCGTTGTACTCCCACGCCCACCGCTGATCTCCTGCAATCCAGGCATCGGTGAGCGAAAGGTGATGCGGCGTGATGTCGCAGGTGATTGGGAGCCCCTCCGCACGCGCCGCGCGAACGGCATCGAGTGCTGCGCCGGTCGAAAGATGTGTCAGGTGAAGTCGCGCGCGCGGCTCGTCGCGAATCGCGTCGCGCAAGAGGGCGATGTTGCGGGCCACCGCGCTGATCTCACCAGCGGCGGGCCATGGCCGGAGACCGAGTGCGGTGGCGACCAGACCATCCGCCGCCTCTCCACCCTGCGTGAGTGCAGGATCTTCGCAGTGTTCAATGAGCGGCAGATCAAGCGCGCCCGCCGTGATCAGCGCACTGCGGAAGAGCGTGGGGTCGGCAATCGGACTGCCGTCAGCACTGAAGGCTAGGGCGCCTGCGGCGGCGAGCTCCGCCATCGGCGCGAGCGTGCGACCAGCGCGTCCAAGGGTTGCGGCGGCAATCGGCATGAGGGTCACACCGCGCGATGCAGTGGTGCGTGTCAGCTCCCGAAGAAGCGCAGGGTGATCGGCAGCAGGCTCACTGTTGGGCATCAGCGCAACAGCACCGTATCCGCCATGCGCGGCGGCCGCCTCACCGCTCGCTACATCCTCAGACGCGCCCGCCCCTGGCTGACGGAAGTGCGCATGAAGGTCAACCAGGGCTGGGAGGACGAGACGCTTCGGATCCTTCGGCCCTGGTTCAGCCCCCTCAATGAATGCGCGACGCGCCTCAACCACTCCATCGCGCCACTCCAGTCGCGCCACCTTCCCGCTATGCACTTCAATCGTCGCAACGCCAGCGCGTCGGCTCACAGGGTCAACAACCCAGTGATCCTTCAGTAGCGTCCGCTCCGCTCTCGGTCGACTCACGAGTTCGCCTTCGCTGGTGCAGGTGCGTTCAGCGGTGCGTCGCCGCGAAGGGTGCGCCAGAGCGCCGCCATGCGCACAGGGATCCCTTCGGCAACCTGCTCCAAGATGAGACTGCGCGGACCGTCGGCAACGTCTGGGTCGATCTCCACCCCTTCGTTCATTGGGCCTGGATGAAGGACCACGCACCCGCGCGCGGCGTGTGCCCCGATGCGCTCTTCCGTCAGCCCCCACGCGTCGCGATACGCCTCGAACGAACTCACCTCGCCGCCATCGAGTCGCTCGCGCTGAATGCGCAACGCCATCACCGCGTCTGCACCTTCCAGCGCCTCTGCAAGTGACGCGCAAAGCGTTACGCCGCCACTTCTTGCCGCAGCCTCAGCGAACCCACGGGTGAGCGCGGCCGGACCGGCGAGTCGCACCTCCGCGCCCGCAGCGCGCAGCGTGTGCAGATTTGAGCGCACCACACGGCTGTGGAGAAGGTCGCCGATGATCGCCACGCGGCGCCCCTTCAACGTGCCGTCCTTTGCACCGATGTTTCGAAGGAGCACAGAGAGATCAAGGAGTGCCTGCGTTGGATGCGCATGCCAGCCGTCTCCAGCGTTGAGTACGGAGCCGTCAAAGACGCGTGCGGCGAGCCACGGCGCACCGGCGCGCTCGTGGCGCAACACGATCACGTTGCTCCCCAAGGCGCGGAGCGTCTTCACCGTGTCAACAAGCGATTCACCCTTCCCTACGGATGAGCTTGCAACGGCCACACTGTTGACGTTCGCGCCGAGTGCCTTCGCGGCATTCTCAAAGGAGATGCGCGTCCGCGTGGAGGCCTCATAGAAGAGCGTGGTGACGTTTACACCTTTCAGTGCATCCACTCGACCGGTTGGCGAGCCCAGAATGCGACGTGCGGACTCGGTCGTGCCGAGCAGCAACTTCAGATCACCCCACGAGAGGCCCGCAACATCGAGCAGGTGGCGATGGGGAGCGGCCGTGGGTGGCATTGGCGTCCTCCGCCTCTCCGCGCTCAGCCCTTCGCCTTCGCCGCCGCCTCGTTCGCGGCAAGATGCTCCGCGAGCAGCTCCACCTTCACGAGATCGTCGCCGTCAAACTCCTTCACGCACACGCGGACCACCTCGTCACTCGTGGTGGGAATATTCTTCCCCACATGATCTGCACGGATCGGAAGTTCTCGATGCCCTCGGTCAATCAGTGCGACGAGGCGGATCGCCTTAGGTCGACCATAATCAATAAGTGCATCTAGACCTGCACGAATCGTGCGGCCCGTATAGAGCACGTCATCAACCAGGATCACGGTCTTGTCCGTGATGTCACCTGGGATGCTCGTGCCGCGGTGAACGGGCGCAACGGAAATTGTGGAGAGATCGTCACGATAGAAACTGATGTCTAGCGTTCCGTATTCAACGTCAACGCCTTCATGCTCCTTGATCGCTTCAACGATCACCTTCGCGAGTGGGACGCCGCGTCGCTGAATGCCGACCACAACAAGCCCCTTGGTCCCCTCCTTCTCAACGATCTCGTGGGAGATGCGGGTGAGGGCTCGGCGGATCTCTTCCGCGTTCATGACCATGCGTGCCATCTGGGTCTCCTCTCTCCCGCCGGCCGATCTCTGCCGACCACGTCGCGGGTGCCGCCGAATGCTAGCAGGGGGCTAGGTGAGGGCTCGGCGGAGTTCCGCCGCCGCCTCCTCTGGGGCGATCGGCACCACCGGGATGCCTGAGGCTAACTCCAGCCCACCGATCGGTCGGAGGCGCGGATGGAGCTCCCAGTGCCAGTGATAGGTGAGGTCCACACGCTCACGGAGCGGCGCAGTGTGGAGGAGCAGGTTGTATGGCGGCATGCCGATCGCACGAAGCGCCTTCACCGCCGCCTGCAACGTCTCGGCGAAGCCGCGCAGCGTCGCGGTGTCAACGTCGCCGAAATCTGATCCGTGGTTGTTCGGAATGATCCACGTCTCAAAGGCGGAGCGGCTCGCGAACGGGGCGATCACTGCACCGTATGGATCTCGATG
>JBBAWP010000038.1:0-4216 GCA_040397155.1 Candidatus Limnocylindrus sp. | reverse complement strand
CGTGAGATTCCGCTCGCTTCACCCTTCTCACAGTTCCCACACGTCGCGTCTCGCGCGCCAGAGAGGCGCTCTTCATGAAATCGCTCTGGTTGGTATTCGCGATCGACAACCGTCGCCGACCACCACCCGGTGATCTCGTCACGTCGCAGCTCCCACATGCCGCCGCCACTCATGCGCTCACACTCATGCCGCTGATCGTAGCGCCGTCAAGATACGCGCCGATCGCCGCCGCATATGCACGTGCCGCGACTTCGGCAACCTCATCAACTGGAGGCGCATCGGCTCCAACCGCCGCACGATCGCCAGCTGCGACAGCCGCCCAGTCGCGCTCAAGCGCAATGGAGGTTGAGACCACCCCCGCGTGCCCACACGGATTGATCAGCGAGAAGGCCTCAAGGTCACGCCCTACGTTCAGCGCCAGTCCGTGCCACGCCACGCCGCTCTCCACACGCACGCCAACAGCGCCGATCTTTCGCTCGCCAACCCAGCAGCCCGGCGCACCGCTCCGCCGCTCCGCCTGCACGCCGTAGTGCGCACACGCCGCGATCAGCGCGTCCTCGAGTGCGCAGATGTGTTGTCGCAGTGAAATCCCCGCCGCACGCAAGTTGACGATGGGATACGCCACGAGGTGTCCAGGGCCGTGATACGTCACCTCGCCCCCACGCTCCACGCGCCGCAGCGCAATACCGCGCTCCGCGTACTCAGCTTCTGAAAGATGCAGATGGGCGAGCGTTGCGTTCTTCCCTAACGTCAGCACCGGCTCATGCTCAAGCGCCAAGAACGTATCCACGCCGCTCCCACTCGCGCGGCCATCAACAAGACGGCGCTGCTCCGCATGCGCTTCGTCATAGCCGAGCCTGCCGAGCCAGCGGTATGCAATCGGGCGATGTGCACTCTCCATGCCCTGAGCGTAGCCTCCCCCACTCCCCATGCGCTATCCTCACCCCCCACGCGGGAGTAGCTCAGTTGGTAGAGCGTCTGCTTCCCAAGCAGAAGGTCGAGAGTTCGAGACTCTTCTCCCGCTCCAGTCCCCTATCCCGATTAGACTGCCGCCATGGCGAAAGATGGGAAGCAGGATCTAGAGAAGGCGGCGATCGACACGATCGCGGTTCATGCCGGCGAGGGGGCTGATCCAACTACCCGCGCGCACAACCTCCCCATCTATCAGACGGCCACCTTCACGTTTGAGACGGCGGACGAGAAGGAGGAGGCGGTTGACGGCGCGCTCGCCTGGGAGCCGAACCGATACTTCTACACGCGCACCAACAACCCCACCACAGCGGCACTTGAAGAGAAGCTCGCGGCCCTTGAGGGTGCGGAGAGTGCGATCGCCTCAGCCTCCGGAATGTCTGCAATCTCCGCCGGCCTGCTTGCACACCTCAAGAGCGGCGATCACTTGATCGTTGCGGATGACCTCTTCATCATCAGCCAGATTCTCTTCGCCGAAGACTTCCCATCTCGCGGCATTGAGGTGACGCCGGTCGCGATCACGGATCTTGCAGCGGTGAAAGCGGCGATGCGGCCAAACACGCGCATCATCTTCGCGGAGGTGCTCTCCAATCCGTGGATGAGGATCAGCGATGTCCCAGCGCTCGCAAAGATTGCACATGACGCGAATGCGCTTCTCGTCATTGACAACACCTTCTTGAGCTCGGTCACAATCCGCCCACTTGAGTTCGGCGCGGACCTCGTGTTGCAGACCACCACCAAGTGGATCTCCGGACACGGTGATGCGCTTGGTGGCATTGCCGCAGGGAGTAAGGCGCTCGTGGATCCAATCCGTCGCCAGACCGATCTTCTTGGCGGTGCAGCGTCGCCGTTCAACTCCTGGCTCATTGCCCGCGGTGCGCGCACCCTCCCGCTACGAGTAGAACGCGCCACAGCGAATGCAACGAAGCTGGCCGCCTTCTTGGAGGGTCACGAGAAGGTGGAGTGGGTGCGTCACCCCAGCCTCGCCTCACATCCGGATCGTGCGGTAGCGGATCGAATCCTCGGTGGGAAGTGGGGCGGCATGCTCTCCTTCAAGCCGCGCGCAGCGGCGGGGGTTGATCCACTAGACGCGATGCGCGCCTTTGCCGACACCATCAACCTCTTCGGCGTGGGGGTGAGCCTCGGCGAGGTGGACACGCTCGTCTATCCAATGCCGAAGCGCGGCGGAATCTTCCGCATCAGCGTGGGCATTGAGGGGTCAGACGACATCATCCGAGAGTTTGATCGCGCGCTCGCACACGTGAAGTAGATGGGAGTGCAGCCCCCAGCCGATGCGCTCTACCTCAGCTGGGGAGAGCTCGACAAGGCGGTTGAGCGACTCGCTGCAGAGATTGGTGCACTCGCGGCGACTGAGCAACCTGAGGCGATCCTTGCGGTGAGTCGCGGTGGACTCGTCCCCGGTGCAATGCTCGCCTATCGCATGGGACTGCGCGATCTTCTTGTGGCTGTTGCCGAGCACTATGACGCGAGTGGCCGCCGGCCAGAGGCTGCACTGCTACGGATGCCGCCCGCTGATTCGCTTCACGGTCGCAGAGTTCTCATCGTTGACGAAGTCTGGGAGAGCGGACGAACGCTGCAGCAGGTTATCGCTGCCGCAGAGGGGGCTGGGGCCATAGTGCGCACCGCCGTCCTTCACTACAAGCCGGAGCGCAGCGAGGTTGATCGCGCACCCGATCACTTTGCTGGCACCGCAACGAGCTGGGTGATCTACCCATACAAGGGGGGCGAGTGAGTAGAAAGAACGGAAGAGGCGTGCTGCTAATTGTGGCGGCGGCTTCTAACGCACTCCTTTCGCTCCTCCTCCTCCTCGCTGGGATCGTCTTAGTTGGGGGGCTTATCTACGCTTCGCTCATTGCAGGCAACGAAAGCTGGGCCTCCCTCGGTGCACGTGCAGCGGCGGAGCTCGGTGAGGAGTTTGTTGGACTCCTTGAACTGTTTGGCATAGACGCCGCAGGGCTCCTCGAAGAGTTCGCCGCGTCTCAAGGGCTTCCCGCGTTTGATCGCTTCGCTCGCGATCTTCTCGCAGCGCTCTTTGTTGGCGTCGCGCTCTTTATCCCAACTGGCGTTGCGTCGGGTCTCGCCGCGGCGCGCATCTGGCGGCTCACGCCAGCAGCAGAACGCGGCGTGCTTCAGCTTTACGCGCTTCTGGTCACACTCCTCGGGGCGCTCGGGCTGCTCATTGCCGCTGCGCCGCATCTGATCTGGGGGCCGGTCCTCGTCGTTGGCCTCCTCACGCTGCTGGCACTGCGTCGACCACGCGCGGTGACTCCCCCCTACAGCGCCTAGCTCGCCACGCGACGCACGCGCAGCGCGAGGCGCACGAGCGGGCCGCGGATCGGATCGAGATCCAGATCAAGCGCCCCAGGATATGCGTGCACGTCGCCGCCCCAACCCGCCTTGAAGTGCGCAATTCCAGGAGTGACGAGACCCCACATGTCGTACCAAGAACTCCCTTGATCGATGGCACGTTCGATCGCAAACGCCTTGAGCGCGTATGGCGCGCGAACCTCATTGCCGCGATTCGTTGCTCCACCGAATAGCTCCGTGCTCCCACTCTCCGTGCGCACCACAAGGAGCGCACCGAGAAGCTCAGGGGCGCCGTCCGCGCTCGCCCCTTCGGCGATCAAGAGTTCCGCGCGCGGACCGAACGCGCGCATCAGCTGAGAGAACGCTTCACCACTGCGCGACTTACTCCCAGTCCGCTCGCTGATTGCGCTCATCACCGCGCTCAGTGCGGGGAGCTCATCAACGGTACCGAGGCGCACCGTCACGCCATCGGTCAGCGCCTGACGGGCGTACTGACGCCACTTGCTGCGCCAGCCCGCGCGCACCGCGTCAACGCCTCCTGCGAGTGCGATGCGCCGACTGGAGCGCGGCTGAATTGGTGCGGCAAGGTGCAACCGCGCGCCGATCTGCGTTGCTGCGTTGATCCACGGCGTGCGCAGGGTGGCGGTGAGTGCAGGGTCAGGCTGCACGACGTTGCCCTCCGGGTCAACGACGAGTGAACTTCCAGGCTCAAGGCGGACGAGCGTCACGCCGTCGGCGCGAAGATCACGCAACCCACGCAACAGTTCCACACGTAACGACTCGGCAACTGCTTCGTCCGCACATGCTACGAGTGGCGCGCGTGGCGCATAGGCGAAGCGTCCGAGCGGTCCAGGGAGGCGCTGTAAGAGGAGCTGCGCGCCCGCCCATCCGCCACTCGGATGGAGTGCCACGATCCGAG
>JBBAWP010000037.1:0-10989 GCA_040397155.1 Candidatus Limnocylindrus sp. | reverse complement strand
GGCGCACCAGGGATTGGGATTGCACTGCACACCGACGATGGTGATGCCGCCGCGCGTGCTGGTCGCGTTGCCACCGTTGCAGCGCTACGCGCCGCCGGTGCCGCGGTTGCGAGTTCCACAACACTCGACCTTCATCGAACGGTCCAGCTCCCAGATCCGCGCGGCGGTTCGGCACTCGCTCGTGCAGAGGCGACGAGCGCCTTTGACGCGCTTCGTTTGAGCTAACGGTGTCGCCGGCGCGGATGCGAGCGGGCGACGCATGGCAGGTCCTCGGCCTCACACCCGCGCCCACCGTGGAGAGTGTGAAGCGCGCCTATAGAAACCTTGCAAAGTCGCTGCACCCTGACGCGGTTGGTGGGAAGTCAAAACCTGCGGCGTTCGCCCGATTGACGGAAGCCTATGAAGTGGCGCTCGCTGAAGCGATCGCGGCGAATCGACACGGTCCAGCGACGGCACGCCCTGCGCCGCCCCCGCGACCACGCCCGCGTCGCGCCACGGTGGCTCAAGAGACAGTGCGAGATAGCGATGCGGAGCGGCCACGTGCGCGGCCCGGCTCCACCACATATGACGGAACCAGCGCGAGTGATGGAGATCAGGTGTGGGACGGTGCGCAGTGGGTTGGAGCAGACTCTGGAACGTACTGGCGCGTCAATCCAAAAGAGTATGCAGATCCGCGAAAGCACGGTGCGGAGTACCGGGCGCGTGGGAAACGACCGATTCGTCGGGATGCACGACCGTCAAGTCAGTCGTATGCGGCAGCAACTGGAAGTGCGGAGGGCGGCGCGGTTGCGGAGTGGCCGCGAGTGGAGTGGCGACTCTTCAATGCACTTGTTGCATGGGCTCCGCTCCTCGCCGCCGAGCCGCTCCTCCCCGGAGTTGCAGTTGAGTTGCTTCTCTTTGGCCTCTTGATGCTCGCGCCGCGTGTAGCCTGGTCGGGTACCCGCGGCAGCGTCGCCCTGCTGGTGATCGCCCTCCCCTGGTCTCTCGCCGCCACGTTTGGGCTCCCACTCCCGTCAACAGAAGGGGTCGGTCTCGTGGTGGCGCTAATCTGGGCCTCCGCCTATGTTTGCGCCGCGCTCCTCTCCTGGAGTGGGCGGCTCTCACCGCGACCGTGGTTGGCGCGTGACGCAGGGTTTACGCAGGACGCGGGGTAGGATTCACCCATGGTCTCCACAACGCGCGCAGGTTCCACTCGTGCGGCCCTTTCGGCCGCCGCGCAGGAGTACATCCTCACCTTCCGCTCGCACCCCGATGCAGAAGGTGTCACCCCTTCGTTGGTTGCAAAAGACCTTGAAGTGAGCAAGCAGGCGGCAGCGGAGATGTTCAAGCGCCTCGCCGATGACAAGTTGATCGCAGGATGCACCGGGCATGCGCGACTCTGGAAGCTCACCGCGGCGGGCGAAGCCGCGGCCGATGCAATCTTTAAGCGGCACGCACTCCTTGAGTGGCTCCTCACCGGTGTTGTTGGACTCTCGTGGGCGGCTGCGGACGCAGAGGCACGCCGCCTGCACGCGGTGATCTCGCCAGCGCTTGAAGAGCGTCTTGATGAGATGCTCGGACACCCTCAGACCTGCCCACACGGGAACCCGATTGATCGCGCAGCAGAGGCGCGTCGACCGAAGGGGAGGCCACTCGCGGAGTTGGAGGCGGGTGAGGTGGCAACGATCTATCGAGTGACGGAGGCGGCCGAAGCGGATGGCGCGCTACTCAGCTATCTCGAGGCTCGTGGACTCGTGCCAGGGGCCCCAGTTTCGGTCCTCTCCCGAAGCAGTTCGCTTGACTCACTCACTCTGGATGGACCGATCGGGCGCGCCACACTCGGCCTTCGTCCTGCGACGCTCATTCATGTGTTGCAGGGGAAGATTGACCAGAAGCTCTTCCACCGTGTCGCTGGCGTGGCGACATGAGCGGCGAGATGCGCGTACGGATTGCACCGAGCCCTACTGGGCCGTTCCACATTGGGACCGCACGCACCGCACTCTTCAATCTTCTCTATGCCCGCGCAAACGGTGGCACCTACATCGTGCGGGTGGAAGACACCGACACCGCGCGCTCAACTGCAGAACATGAGGCGGACATCCTCGAGGGGCTGCGCTGGCTCGGGCTTGAAGCGGATGAGGGCGTCGTCAGCGCGAACGAAGAGCGTGGAGGGCGCGGTCCATACCGGCAGTCAGCACGAAGCGCGCGCTACGCTGAAGTTGCGGCGCAACTCTACACAGCGGGCCTTGCCTACTACTGCTTCTGCACAAGCGCGGAGCTAGACGCGGAGCGGAGTGCGCGCGAGAAGGCGAAGCTTCCGCCCCGATACTCTGGCCGATGCGCGGGGATCGCGGCAGACGAAGCGGCGCGTCGCGTTGCAGCGGGGGAGTCGGCCGCCTTGAGGTTTCGCATTAAGCCGGGCGTTGTGGTCATTGATGACCTTGTCCGCGGTCGGGTCGAGATCGATGCGGAGGCACTCGGCGGCGATCTTGTGATCCTTCGCGCGGACGGTTCGCCGCTCTACCACTTCACCGTGGTCGTGGACGATGCGGATATGGGGATCACCCACGTGATCCGCGGCGAGGATCACCTCTCCAACACGCCGAAGCACATCCTCCTCTTCCAGGCGCTCGGAGTTACGCTGCCAAAGTTTGCACACCTCCCGTTGATCTTGAATCCGGATCGAACCAAGATGAGCAAGCGGAAGAGCCAGACGGCAATCTCTGATTATCGTGCGGAGGGTTTCCTCAAGGAGGCGATCATCAACTTCCTCGCGCTCCTCGGCTGGTCAACGGGAAGTGAGGACGAGGTCCTCAGCGTGGAAGAGATTCAGGGGCGATTCTCTCTGGATCACGTGCAGAAGGCGGGGGCCGTCTTCGATCGCACCCGACTCGAATGGATCAACGGCCAGTGGATTCGCAAGTTGACGCACGACGATCTCTTGGCACGCCTGCGCCCCTTCTATGATCGGGCCGCCGCTGATGGTCGCATTGGACGCCCCGCAACAGATGACGAGATCGCCGCGCTCCTCCCGCTGATTCGCGAGAGGATTCCGCTCCTCTCATCTGCGATTGAACTCACCGACTTCCTCTTCTTGGATGCACTGCAGCATGACCCCGCACTCCTGGTGCCGAAGCGTTGGGAGGCGACTACAGCGCGCGCCGCGCTCGAAGCGGCACGTCCACTGATTGCGGATGGGATTGGCGAAGGCGACGCACCACTCCTGGATGCGCCGGATGCACTTGAGGCGAAGCTGCGCACACTTGCGGAGGAGCAGGGCTGGAAGGCGGGCGACCTCTTTATGGCCCTCCGCGCAGCGGCTACGGGTCGTACCGCGACGCCACCACTTTTTGACAGCATGCGGCTCCTCGGCCGCGCGGCGGTCCTTACGCGCATCGATCAGGCGATCGCCGTCCTGCGCGCCGCCTGAGGCGCTGTTCACACGTCGTTAACGTAAAGGCGGGAGGGTTGCATGGTGAAGAGTGAGACGGCGCGCATCCTCCTTGTTGAAGATGAGCGGCCGCTGCGCGAGGCACTCGCGGATGCGCTGAGCGCTGAAGGCTTCTCCGTGGAGCAAGCCGCTACAGGCGCCGCTGGTCTCGCTGCGTTTCGCGCGCATACTCCCGACCTGGTGCTCCTTGACCTCATGCTCCCTGAGATGAGTGGCATTGAGGTGTGTCGTGCCATTCGTACGAACTCCAGCGTCCCAGTGATCATGGTGACAGCGAAAGCGTCGGAGACGGATCGCGTTGCTGGACTCAACCTGGGCGCCGATGATTACGTGACGAAGCCGTTCTCTTCGCGCGAGCTCTCTGCGCGAATCCGCGCCGTGCTGCGTCGCAGCGGTGCAACGCCAGTACCGAGCGCAGAGCGGCTGGTGCGGATCGGAGAGGCAGAGATCGACCTTGAGGGACAGCGCATTCTTCGTAACGGCGCCGTCGTGCACGTGAAGCCGAAGGCCTTCCAGCTCCTTGCCTTCCTGATCGCCAACGCTGGCCGTGTCTATAGCCGCGAGCAGTTGCTGGATCGGGTCTGGGGGTACGACTACGCGGGGGAGACGCGAACGGTGGATGTCCATATGCACGCCCTCCGCCGCGCGATCGAAGCGACACCGGCCAGCCCTGTGGCCCTGCAGACGGTCCGCAACATCGGCTACGTGCTCCGACGTACCACCTGAGCTTCCCTATTTCGCCGCGAGGCGGGCGGCGCGGGTAGGATGTCCAGATGCGAATAGGAAACCTCTTCTTCAGCACGCTGCGCGAGGACCCCGCCGACGCGGAGATGCCCTCTCATCGGCTCCTGCTCCGCGCCGGATACATCCGCCCGCTAGGTGCGGGCATCTACTCACTCCTTCCGCTCGGCATGCGCGTCAATATGCACGTGACCCAGGTGATCCGTGAAGAGATGAACGCCATCGGTGGACAGGAGATGTTGATGCCGGTCGTTCACCCCGCCGATCTCTGGAGGGAGACGGGACGATACGACCAGATTGGCCCCGAGATGGGTCGTTTCAAAGATCGTGGCGGCCGCGACATGGTTCTCGCAATGACGCACGAAGAGGTGGTGGCCGACCTCCTTCGCAAACTGGTGAGCTCCTGGCGACAACTTCCGCAGCAGGTCTATCACTTCCAAACAAAGTGGCGCGATGAACCCCGCTCGCGCGGTGGCCTGATTCGCGTGCGCGAGTTCACGATGAAGGACGCCTATTCAGCGGATCGTGATGAGGCAGGGCTCGATCACTCGTACGCGCTCTACTACCACGCATACACACGCATCTTCGCCCGACTCGGCTTGAAGACGATTGCCGTCGCGAGTGACGTAGGGATGATGGGTGGCTCACAGGCGCATGAGTTTATGGCACCGAGCGAGTACGGCGAAGACACGCTGGTGATCTGTGACGCATGCTCCAGCGCCTCAAATCGGCAGGTCGCGCGTGTGCGCAGGGCAACGCCTGTTGCGACGGCACCACTCCCGCGCGAAGAGGTGAAGACCCCAAACGCGCCAACGATTCAAGCACTCGCCGAACTGCTCGGCGTCCCGCACGAGCAGACCGCGAAGGCAGTCTTCTTTGCAGATCGCGACGATCGGCTGATCGTTGCCATTGTGCGGGGCGATGATGATGTGGAGGAGACGAAACTGACGAACGCGATTGGCGCGCGCGATCTTCGTCCAGCACGCGAAGAGGAGATCGTGGCCGCCAACATGGTGCCGGGCTACGCCTCGCCGATTGGCGCGAAGGGGGCACTCGTGGTGGTTGACGAACTCGTGGCCTCCTCCGCAAATCTTGTTGCTGGCGCAAACAAGGAGGGGTACCACTTCAAGAACGTCAACATCCCCCGTGACTTCACCCCAGACCACGTGGTGGATCTCGCATCTGCGAAGACGGGTGACGGTTGTGCCTCCTGCGGTGCGCCCGTTCGGCTCGAGAAGGGGATCGAGGTTGGGAATATCTTCAAGCTTGGCACGCGTTACACGGCTGCACTCGGCGCTGAGTATCTCGATGAGGCGGGGGTGAAGCGACCGATCATCATGGGCTCTTACGGGATTGGCGTTGGGCGCGCAGCCGCATGCGTGGCTGAGGCGTATCACGATGAGAAGGGGCTCGCCTGGCCGACCGCCGTGGCACCTTTTGACGCCCAGGTGGCGCTGCTCGGCGCCAAAAAGGACCCTCGCGTAGAGGCATCGGCCGCCACGCTGGAGGCTGCGGCAGCGAGCGCTGGACTCGAGCTGTTGGTTGACGACCGAGAAGAGTCGCCGGGCGTGAAGTTCGCCGACGCAGAGCTGCTTGGATCCCCGTGGACCGTGACCATCTCGCCACGATCGCTTGATGCGGGCGGCGCAGAGATGACGCTACGCGCCAGTGGTGAACGCAGTGTGGTGCCGCTGACGGAAGTTGTGGAGCGGATCGCTGCGCAGAAGCGTCTTGAACGCGAGGCTATTGAGAAGGACCTCGCCGCTCGAGGATTTCCGCCAACGTACCTCGGCGCGACTTCGGGCAGATGATTGAGACCGTTAGCCCAACGCTTCTCTTCGCGGCACTCTTTGCGCTCGCTGCTCTAATTCTTGCGGGGAGACTGCGCCGCCGGCGTAACCAGGTTGACGACAGCACGTCGCGTGCCGCCCGCGAAGGGGAGCGGGCGGATCGTGAGTCGGCCCGAGCGGAGCGCCGCGCGCAGCGACTTGATGCGCTGCTCGACGCCACGGACGATGCCGTGCTGCGTGTCCTTCCTGACCTCACGATTCGAGCCGCCAGCCCCGCCTGCAGAGAGATCTTGGCGCGCGAGGTTGACGATCTCCGCGGTCGCCCACTGATTGAGGCGACTGTTGACCATCGTCTTGAAGAGCTTGCCCGAGAGGCGCTGAGCGGAACGATCTCACGAGGAGAAATCTCCCTGCGCGATCTTCGCCCAGGTCACTCTGACGAGATGCGGCACGTCCAGGTCACCGCGGCACCTGATGGAGATGACGGCGCGTGGATTCTCCTGCGCGACCTGACGGAGGTGGTGCGCCTGCGACAGATCCGCACCGAATTCGTTGACAATCTTTCGCATGAACTTCGGACGCCGCTCAGCACCATTCGACTGCTCGCCGAATCGATTGCTACCGCAGGAGATCGTGGCGACGCCAGCGGCGCAAAGGAGCGCGCCTCGCAGATTGAGGTGGAAGTGCTGCATCTTGTGCAGATGGCCGACGAAATGCTTGATCTAGCCACACTTGAGTCGGGGGAGGTGGCACTCCGCACGGCTCCAGTCGATCTACGAGACCTCGCTCAGGAGGTTGCTATGCGATTCACCCCTGTTGCTACGCGGCACGGTGGGAAGATCCTGGTAGAAGAGGTTGGTCCCGGCCCGTGGATGGTGCCAGGGGATCGTGATCGACTCCGGCAGGTGTTCGCAAACCTTGTGCATAACGGCGTGAAGTACAGCCGACCGGAGGGGAAGGTCACCATTCGCCTCTCCAGTTCTTCAGCCACTGAAGCGAACCCGTACGTAGAGATCCAGGTTGCAGATGAGGGGATCGGCATCGAGCGTCGGCACCTCTCGCGCATCTTTGAGCGTTTCTATACGGTTGAGCGCATTCCGAACGAGACTCCGTCAGTGGGCGGTGCAGGAACTGGGCTAGGGCTTGCGATCGCACGTCACGCAATCCTCCGCCACGGTGGGAGCATTGAGGCCGACTCCACCGTTGGGGTCGGCACGACGTTCACCATTCGCCTCCCTCTGCGCTGAGCGCATCTGAGCTGGTGGATAGGGCTGGAGCGCCACCCGCAACGGCGGCCGCACAGGCGGCAGGTCGTCCGCTCCGACTCGCGCACCGTGGCGTGCATGGCGGCGCACTAGGGCACGCGGAGAACTCGCTCCCCGCACTACTCGCTGCCGCGTCAACTGGTTGTGATGGCGTGGAGTTTGATCTGCGCTTCTCCCGTGATGGAGTGCCTGTGATCATTCATGACGAAACCCTCGCGCGCACGCATGGGGATGAACGAGCGGTGAGTGAACTTGATGCGAGCGAGCTCCAGCGCCTCGGCGTGGCAACGCTCACTGACGCACTCGCCGCGCTCCCAGACTCGCTCTTCCTTGACCTTGAGCTGAAGGTGCCACCCCTGCCCAGCTTCTTCGCTGCACTTCGTGAACGGTCCATGGAAGCGGGTGCGCATTTGGTGATTTCAAGTTTTGATGACGACGCACTGCGAGAGGTTGGTTTGCGCGCCCCTCACTGGTCACGCTGGATCAACGTGGAGTCTCCATCTGTTGAGACTCGTGGACGGGCGCTCGCACTGGGAGCTGACGGTGTCTCTGTTGAGAAGTCGCTCCTTGGCAGCGAATGGGTGGCAGGTCTACAGGCCGCGGGCCTTGAGCTTGCGGTGTGGACGCTCCGTACGCGCGAGGACCTTGTCTACCTCTCCCATCCGGGTTTGGTCGCCGCCTGCGTTGAAGGGGAGGCGCGTTAGCGCTCTTCTTTCGGGGCGCGGAGTAGTGATGGCGGTGCGATCGTCACAAGGCACCCGCTCCCCACACTGACGCCGTTCGGCAGGTCAATGCGAATCAGTGCGCCCTTCTCTACGGAGAGACTTGTAATCCCAGTGAGTTCGCTGAGGAGTCGGCTCAGATTCGGTTCATGTCCAACCAGGGCGAGTCGAGCAACCCCCTTCTGGTCAAACATTCGGGCGAGCTGTGCGATCGGTGGACCGTCAAGGAGGCGTTCATCAGCGACGGCCTCGACCTCGAGGACAGCTGAGAGCACGGTGGCTGTCTCAACACATCGTCGCGCGGGCGAGTAACGAATCTCATCGATCGCCGTCTCTGCAGCGAGGAGTGTGGCGGCGAGTCGCGCGACCTGCTTCACCCCTTTGCCACTGAGTGGTCGTTCAGCGTCCGGACCGATCCACTCAGATGGGTCGCCCGCGTCCGCGTGGCGGATCAGGTACAGCGTATGCCCGGTTCGCGCCGCCTTCGCAGCGCTCACGGGTTCAGGTCTTCCACCTCGCCAGAGACGAGGTAGACGATATCTTCGGCAATGTTCGTGGTCCGGTCGCCAATGCGCTCAAGGTAGTGCGCAGCGAAGAGGAGGCGCGTGCCGCGCTCAACGTTGCTCTTATCGGCCTCCATGAGCGAGACGCACTCATCGAAGGACTTGCGGTAGAGCGCATCAATCTGGTCATCGCTGACCGCAACTTCACGGGCTCGCACGGCGTCCGAGTCGACGAGTGCGAGGAGGACGCCGTGGAGCTGCGCCGCTGCGAGTTCCCCAATCTCTGGAAGGTGCAGGTACCGTTGAAGGGCCGGCTCTGGGGCGAGCTGCTTCGCCACCTTCGCCACCGAAGAGGCGTGATCGGCGATGCGCTCGAGCTCATAGGCGACATGGTTCATCGTGAGAAGGTTTCTCAGGTCACGCGCAACCGGACTCTGTGTCGCGATCGTGGTGGTGATCACGCTGATGACCTCATGTTGCATGGCATTGATGTTGCGGTCGTTGACGATGATCTTCTCGGCGAGCGCGGCGTCATGCGTGGTGAGGGCGGTGAGGGCGTCTCGGATTGCCGCTTCAGTGAGGCTCCCCATTCGCACGATGATCTCCTTGATCTGTCGCAGCTCACGGTCGAGCGGGTCACGAGCCCCCTGCGGCGCAGGCGTTGCGCCAGCGCCACTCGTCGTGCGCGCGAGGATCTCGTTGATCTCGTTTTCTACCCGACCCGGCTCTTTTTCGTCACTCATTCCCAACTCCTCCCAGGGTTCCCCCTGGCTATTCGTTACATCGTAGCGCCCCGCTAGGATGGCGGGGTGAAACGAACTCCCCTCGGCTCCACCTCTCGGACCTCCGCCGCCAATCGTGGGGGGGCACGTGAACGCGCGGTAAACGCCACCCCTCCACGAATTGGGGCGGTCGCGGATATCGGTTCGAACTCCATCCACCTGCTGGTCGCAGTGACTGACGGCGTACTCCTCGGCTCGCTCACGGACGAGTCGATCCCTTCAGAGTTGGGTCGCCTCGTTGAGCGGCGCGAAGAGATTGGCAGCAAGGCAACGAGTGACGTCATTGATGCACTCGACCGTTTCCACGCACGAGCACTCCGACTCGGCGCGCACTCACTCACAGTGGTTGCCACGGAGCCACTCCGCCGCGCAAAAGATCGCGCCAGCGTGATCAAGGAGATTCGCAGTCGACTCGGACTTGAGCCGATCGTCCTTGAGCACGAAGAAGAGGGCTTCCTCACCGTCCTCGGTCTCATCCATGCGCATGATCGCTCGAAGCCCTTACTCGTTGGAGATATTGGCGGCGGCTCAACAGAGATCGTGCGCCTAGTTCCGGGTCGCGCTCCGGTGGCCCAGGGCTTCTCAATCGGCTCGGCGCGCCTGATGACGCGCGTGAACTATTCCGATCCGCCGAAGCTCCGCGAGTGGCGCGCGCTTCGAGATCATGCCCAGACTGCCTTTAGCCACCTGCCAGCGGGAGACGCCGCGCAACTTGTCCTCGTTGGCGGTACCGCGACGCGACTCCTGAAACTCGTCCCAGAAACTTTGCTGACCCACGCCGTACGGCCGGCTGATCTACGGTTGATGGGGGAGCGGCTCGCCTCACTATCAGCAGCGGAGATCTCAAGCGCGTATGCAATCTCAGAGCGACGCGCGCGGCTCCTCCCCGCGGGGCTCTCCATTCTTGAGGCGCTGCTTCAGCAGACAGGGGTGACAGATCTGCGAGTTGATCGTGGCGGTATTCGTGAAGGAGTGATCATTGCTGAGGCGCTCGGCGGATCATCATGGCGCGGCGCACTGGGTGACCTCGTTAGAGCGCAGCGATAGCAGCCTCAAGTTTTGACTGATGGCTCGGCGTAAGCGTTTCATCACCAGCAAAGAACGCTTGCAGATCAGTTGCCATTTCTGTTGCGTCTGCATCACTGACTGACGGGGCGAACTCAATTTCGAGCTCCCTCCATTGCGCGTTGCCTGACTGAATTTCGTCCGTCGTGAGGTCCGCGACAACGCTCCCATTGAGCTGGAGCGGCCAGCTCCTTCGCCGCTGTCGCATCGTTACAACCTCATGGAGTTCTGATGCGAGCTGCGAGCCAATCTCGTGGACGATCTCGGCGGGGATCTGATCGCCCTCTCGCTCAATCTCATCACGCTGATGAAACGCTCCCACCTGCTGCGCGTTGCGCTTCAGCGTGTATCGCGTTGGCGCGCTGACCGTCTCGCGCCTCCGCAGCGCCCAGCCACGTGTGATCAGCGTCGCCGCATGATCAAGGTAGGTATCAACGATCTCTGCGATCGTGCGCTCTGGGCCGAGGCTCCACCCGCGAGGGAGGCGGGGCGGTTCTGATGATTGAGCGACGTACTTGAGCTCTCGTTCGCGGTTCATGCGTTAGAGCGTAGGCTCAGTTGACAGAGTTTCGGCAGCCTGTATCGCGAGCCGCTTGAACTCAGCAAAACTTGAACTGGTGGCACCATCAGGCTCCAGGTCCTCCTTGCGGAGCCAGGCACCGTCTGGCTGCAGGATCCAACTGTTGCGACG
>JBBAWP010000036.1:7803-11065 GCA_040397155.1 Candidatus Limnocylindrus sp. | reverse complement strand
TTCCGGCCGAAGCCAGATCCTGCGCCGTGGGTGATCACTGGCGGCGAGGGTTCGCCGCGCGGCATGCGCATCGCCGCAGCACACGCCGACGAGTTCAATCTGACCTCATCGTCGCCGCAAACTGCGCGCGAGAAGTTCGCGGCGCTTGACGCAACGTGCACCGCCGCTGGACGCGACCCCGCAACGCTCGTGCGATCGGCGATGAGTGGACTCCTCATTGGCCGGAGCCGCACCGACTATCTCGCTGGCGTTAGCCGCTTTATGGAGCGGATCGGAGGGGCTGGGGACCCAGAGGAGTATCTTGCGCCGCGACGTCCACGCTGGGTCTCAGGGACTCCAGACGAGGCGGCGACCCAGATGCGCGCCTTCCGCGACGCTGGCGCTCAGCGACTGTTGCTACAGCACTTTCTCCCACTGGAACTTGAGCCGCTCGACCTGCTCGCCGAGATCCGCGACGCGCTTTAGCGGACTCGCCTTAGCGCACGAAGCCGCGCCGCCCAGCGGGTCCGGTGCGGAAAATGACAAGACCCCGAAGGGCGCTGAGTGGGACGGGTCCACCGTGACGTGAGTCACTTGAGGCGGCCGCATTGTCACCGAGTAGCCAGAGCGCATCTGATTGGTGTGGCGCGCTCTCCAGCGCGCTCTCCGGCGCGCGGGCGACGCGCTTCACGTCAAGACGCCCCTCGCGTTCAGCGATCACGATGCTCCCCACGCGCGGCGCGCGGCGCAGCCAGGGGAGGCCGTTGGGCCCAGCGGGAAGAACAAGGAGTGAGTCGCCCGGCAAGAGCGCCGGCGTCATGGAGCTTTCAGCAACGACCGCGCGCCAGATTCGGCGCGCGGTCATCGCCACGTGTTGATCTCGCTACGCCTTGGAGGCGGCGAAGGACTTCGCGAACGCTTCGGTTGCTGCAACGAGCTCTGCGGCGGCTGTGGCATCAACGCTCTGCTTGTTCTTCGAGGCGAGCTTCAGGAGCTTCCAGACCTGGTCGTGCAGATCTGGCACTTTCGCCAAGTGCTCCGGCTTGAAGTAGTCGGACCAGATCACCTGGACCTCACGCTTCACCAGTTCCGCGTGCTCCTCCTTCACGGCGATGCAGCGGGCAACCTTATTGCGACCGGCGTGATCGGCAGGCCCGCCAATCTCCGTCGTGGTGATCAGTTCCACCATGCGTGCCACGGTCTTCGCCGCGAGCACCGCGCCTGCTGGATCGTAGATCCCGCATGGAATGTCGCAGTGCGCGTGCACGGTGACGGGAGTGAGTGCTGATCGAATCTTCTCAATGGTGTTGCGCATGTTCCCTCCTACTTTACAAATACGGCGATCGCCACATTGGTGATCGCAAGAATGCCCGCTGCATGGTAGGTCCCTGCTGGAATCTCTTGGTCGCGCCGTCGCGGCCATGTGATCAGCGCGAGCACCACAACAATGGCGAGCTTGATCCCAACCTTGGCGTGGTTCACTGGCTCATCACCCATCGCCTCGGCGATCCCAACGAGCAGAACGCCCGTGAGGAGCTGGAGCAGGGTGCCGTGCACGATTCCGGCTGAAAGTCGCTTCGGCACGTTGCGAAGGCCGGCAAAGTAGCCGCCAACAATCGCCGCCATCCCGAGCAGATGAGCGAAGACGAGAACTCCCTCTAGTGCCTCCATCAGAACCTCCTCTGTCTCACGGCGCCAACGCGCCTCTCTACTAAGGTAGCCGACTCGTGGCGCGGCGGGTCCCTCCGCTCGCAGCGGTCGGCGTGTAGGGTTGCGGAGATGGATGAGCGGAAGGTTCGTGCATACAGCAGCTACAGCCGTGACGCGCTGACCCCGCCCGCCTGCGGCGAAGGAGTGGCCTGGCTCGGAAGAGCGCCGTGGGCGAAGGCGAGTCCGGCCTACCGCCTTTTGCGCTTCTCCATGCGATCCGTCGGCTGGGTCTTTGGCCTGCGCGTGCGCGCGTACGGTCTTGATCGTCTCAAACACTCAGGGCCACGCATTCTCGTCGGCGCACCGCACCGTCGCTACTACGAAGCCTTCGCCCTGGGCATTGCCGCGCCAGCGCAACCGCGTATCTGGTGGCTCGGTCTCGGGCCGTTCATTGTTGGTCGAGGTCGCGTCCGCGCGGGGATCCTGCGCAGACTCGGCGGACTCCTTCCAGTCTGGAGAGGCTCGAGTGGCATTGAGACACACCTGGCTGCGGCGAACGCGGTCTTTGCCGCTGGTGCTCACTACGGCGTGATGCCAGAGGGCGGCACGAGTGGTCCCACCGATCGATTCGCAGAGTTTCGCCCTGGCGCCGCAATCATTGGAATTCGCACAGGCGTCCCCGTGGTGCCAATCGTCTTCCGCTTCCACAATCGCCGTATTGGTCTGCCGCGCATTGAGGTGATCGGACTTCCAGACGTCAGCGTTCTAGACGCAGGGGCCACACCTCCGGCGCCAGGTTCCCGTGAGGAGTTGACGCTCGCCGCAGCCTGGAGTGATGCGCTCGCGGATCGGATGGAGCGCGTCTGGCGTGAGGGGCTACATGAAGGGATAAGATCGGCGGCATGAGCAGCGCACAGGTTTGTCCATTCCTTGCCATCGCAACCGATTCCAGTAAGCGCCTCCCAACCCCACACATCACGCATGCCTGCTTCGCTCAGCGTCCCGCGCAACCGATCGAACTTGATCATCAGGGGAGCTACTGCCTCAACGCCACATTCACCTCGTGTCCTGCATTCGTGGCGTGGGCGGCTCGCGAGGCGGCGCAGCCACTCGCAACAGCGGTGCCACTCCCAACGGAAGAGCTCGCCGCCGCGTCTCGAAGTGATGAGGGTCTTGTGGCGCAACACGCTGATGACGGCACCATATGGTCAACGGCGGGCCTTTCCGCTCCGCCTGACGTGGTAGCGGACGAAGAACGTGCGCGTGTGCTTCCGCTGCATCATCGGAGGAGCGTTGACGATGAGCTGCCAAAGGCGCTGATTCGTCTCCCGCGCGCGCTGAGCAGCCTGCGCAGCTTTGCCGCGCTCGTGGTGTTGATCGGCGTGATCCTCTTTGCAACGCCATCCATCTTGAAAGGGGTAGGGAGTCTACTGAGTGGGGTTGGCCAAGAGGCTTCTCCAAGCGCAAGCGCCACCCCAGAGGTCAGCGCCGCTCCGACCCCGACCCCAACACCTGCGCCTGTCATTCATGTGGTGAGAAGCGGCGACACCCTCTTTGCGATCAGTCAGGAGTACAAGGTGAGTGTTGAGGTGATCCTTGGTGCAAACCCACAGGTTGGAAACCCGAACAACTT
>JBBAWP010000036.1:0-7703 GCA_040397155.1 Candidatus Limnocylindrus sp. | reverse complement strand
TGAGTGTTGAGGTGATCCTTGGTGCAAACCCACAGGTTGGAAACCCGAACAACTTAAAGATTGGGGAGCAACTTCTGATTCCGAATGTGCTCCCAAACGTGGAGATCTCGCCGGCCCCCTCGCCGTAATAAGTCGCTAGCGCTACCCCTTGGCGGGGGAGAGATTGATCGAGGTGATCTTCCCGGCCTCAACCTTGATCGTGGCGTCAAGCTTGTGGCTCTTTGCGCCAGGTCGGACCACAAGGATGTCGCACTCCACTTGATGACCCGTGTCTTTGATCTCGCCTGGGATCATCCGTAAGCCCTTATCCGCGCGGAGGAACCAACCGCCAACGCGCTCAAGACCTTTGAGCATCTGCACCCCTTCGCCAACATGGATGCGCATCTCTACGCGTTCCTCCATGAGTTTGAGCGCTTCGTCGCGGCTGTCCGCGTTCAGCAGTTCAAAGAAGGCGTCGGTTGTGTCTTGTGCACCCATGCGCTGATGGTACCCTGCCGCGATGAACTCTGATCGGCTCGACGCAGCGGGGCTCCTCGCGCGCTTCGCCGCCTTGCATCCCGTTGCCGCCACAGCCACTGGTATTCACGATCACGACGGGGAGTGGGACGGGTTCGGCGCTGCGGCAGATGCACGCGTGTTGGCTTGGGTGGATGAGGAGACGGCGCGCCTGCGGCGCATCCCAGAGGGAGCGCTGGATCAGGACGATCTCGCCGATCGTGACCTTGCACTCGCCACACTTGCTGGGATTCGCTTTGAACGCACCGAGATTCGCACCACGGCGTGGGACCCGCTGAACATCGTGGCGACCGTTGGCGGCGGGCTATTCCCGTTGATCGCGCGAACGTTTGGGAGTCGCGAGCAGCGCGCGCGTGATCTTGCCGCGCGCCTCAACGGACTGCCGAAGTTGCTGGACGAAGCGGTGGATGCCCTCGTTGGCGTGCCAGAGTTGAGTGTCCCTGCAGACGACGGAGCGCCGCGGCGCCGCGGTGCGCCTGCGCCGAGCGGCGAGCTGACACTACCACCACGACCGATCAGTCGGCTGCACACCGAGACGGCGATTGCGCAGGCCGAAGGTATTGCTGAGCTTGCCGAGATGGGCGTAGAGACGTACGGAGGCGAGTTGCGTGCACCTGCCGACGTGGCACGCGCCGCGGCGGCGCGGTTCGTTCAACGGTTGAAATACGAGGTGTTGCCGCGGAGTGAGGGTGAGGGCCGGTACGGTGCCGCTCGGTACGATCGCGCGCTTCGACACACGCTGTTCGGTTCTCATGACCGCGCCGCAGTTGGTGCCGCCGCAGCAGTGGAGTTCACCGCCGTAAGCGAACGGATGATCAGCAGCGCGCGTGAGATCGCCCCGCAGTGGATCGGTGATGAAGCGGCGCACCTTGCGGAGAAGCCCCAGGAGCTTGTGGCGCGCGTCCTGCATGCGATCGGCGGCGAACATAGCGCCGCGGCGGATCTGCTTGATCGCTGCCGCGAGGAGACGGCGCGCTGCGAGGCATTTGTGAAGCGCACGGGACTGATCGACCTGCCGAAAGAGCCGCTGCAGATCACATGGACCCCGCGCTTCTTGCGCGCGTACGGCGGCGCATTCCTCGATTCTCCGGGGCCGTTGGATAAGGGCGAGATGAGTTTCTTCTACGTGACGCCACCACCAGATGACGCCACACCCTCGCAGGTGGAGTCCATGCTTCGCGAAGATAACGATCGGATGCTCGCCCTCCTCGCCATTCATGAAGCGATCCCTGGCCACTACTTGCAGCTCGCTGCGGCGAACGAGACCGACCGCCCGCTTCGTGCCGCGTTCGGCTCTGGCGTGTTCGCGGAGGGCTGGGCCGTCTACGTGACGCAGGTGATGTTGGATGAGGGGTTCGGCGACGGCGACAAGGCACTTGAGCTGGTCCACTGGAAGTTCTATCTCCGCTGTGTCGCGAATGCACTCCTTGATGTTGGCATCCACGCGGATGGGCGCGATGAGGCCTGGGCGCTCAACCTGATGGTGGGGGAGACGTGGCAGGAAGAGTCGGAGGCGAAGGCGAAGTATCTCCGCGCGCGCCTCACCGCAACGCAACTCCCTACCTATTTCATCGGCTCCGTCGGCTGCTGGGAGCTTGAAGATCGCGCGCGCGCCGCAGCGAGCGGCGTCTCAGCAGGAAACGCGGGACTGCCAGGGAACCGCCCCGCGACCGCTGGATTCAGTCGACCCGCGCACCTGCGCGCGATGCTGCAACACGGCACGCCACCGATCCCGCTCCTTGAGCGGCTGATGGGCGCGCAAGGCTAAACGCGCGCAAAACGAAACGCGCGTCAGGCTATCCGCGCGTCAGCGCGGCGGTCGAGCGGGTCGTCCGTCTCCCTCTGGTTCTGCACCGGGTGCAGAGAGCGCCGCGGTTGCTGCGGCCGAGTAGGCCACGTCCGTTGGGCTTGACGAACCCTTGACGGTGACTGACTGCGCACCCGTCGGCGGTTGCGCGGTTGCAGGGAGGATTGATCGGCCAGGGAGGCGATGCTCAAGCTTCACCGTCACGTCGTAGTCCTCACAGATATCAAGGAATGGATCTGGATCGAACGCGTCTGGCGACTTCACGCCCGCGCCACCCCAGACTCCTTCGGCAATCAGCTCCATGGCCATGATCGGCATGACGCCGGTCTGCCATGCAACCGGCTGCAGGTTGTATCGACCCATCGTCTCTGCCGCGTCGCAGACTTGGTAGTGGAAGGTTTCGCGCGGGCGACCATCCTTAGTGCCGCTGACGAGCGCGCCGACGATGGCGCGACCCACCATGTTCTTGCCAAGCGTTGACGGATCTGGCGAGAGTGCGCCGATCACGTCGCGTGGCGCAACCTTCGTCCCCTTCACGTTGATCGGTTCCTTCCCGTCGAGGCCGAGGCGGTGCAGGAGCTGCAGCGTCTCAATGAAGTCGGCGCCGAGCGCGTACTTGAAGGTGATCAGATCTGCCTTCATCGTGCGCGGCAGCTGCACCACCTCTTCGTGCTCAACGTTGACGCACATCACGGGGCCTACGCCTTCAGGGAAGACGAAGTCCTCTGGTTCGCTGAATGGTGCGCGCACTTCAACCTTGCCGTTGCGCCAGACGATCGGTGGGTTCAAGCACTCCTCAATCACGGTCCAGAGGCTGAAGACGGTTGCGAACGGGTAGCCCTCAATGCGCAGGTCACCGCCGTCGCGGATGTGCACGGCGCTCACGTCATCAAACGTCCACTTCTTCGCGTACGCCGCGAAGATGTTGGAGAGGCCTGGGTCCATCCCCATGCCGATCAGCGCGACCTTCCCCTTCGCCTCCCAGAGGCCGTTCTTCGCCACCTGATAGTCGCCGAGCATCTCGCCTGGCACCGTGAATGGATTTTCCTTGTCTGGCACCGAGAGGCTTGTGGCCATGTCGATGTAGTGCACGCCAGCCTCAAGGGCCGCATCAAAGATCGCAGGCACGAAGCGCGGATCCACGGCGTTGAGCACCAGGTCCGCCTTTGAGGAGACGATTAGCTCCTTGAGCTGCTGCGCGTTCCCCGCGTCAACCTGCGCCACGTCGTACCCAGCGCCAACGGCGTCTGCCACGGTGCGCGCTCGATCGAGTGAGTAGTCGGCGAGGGTCATCTTGCCGAGCCACTTGCGCCCTTTAACGAGGTGGGCGATTGCCTCTCCGACCGTGCCGGTACCAACCAATAAAACGTTCATAAACGTCCAGACCTTTCCCGCAGGGGCCCAGTTTGCCGGGCTGCACCTGCACCAGGGGAGACCGCTGAGGCCTCAACCCAGTTGCTTACCACAGCCTACGCCTCCCCCCTGGGGGTCCGTCAAACCTAGGGGGAAACGTGCGGGATTCTTAACACTCCCTGCCAAAGTGCACGCGGTACAATGAGCGCAGCGCACGGATTCGTGCATCACCGCTCACATTAGGAGGACTCGTGGAACTGATTCTCCCTATCGCCATCGTTGGGGCCGTTCTGCTGCTCGTGATCTCGTCATATAACGGGCTCGTCAACGCACGCAACCGTGTGGATGAAGCGCTCGGTCAGATCCAGGTTCAGTTGAAGCGACGCTACGACCTCATTCCGAACCTTGTTGAGGCGGTGAAGGGGCAGATGGGATTTGAGAAGGGTGTCCTCGAGAGTGTGACCGCCGCGCGCGCCGCAGCCGTAAACGCTGGTGCAACCGGCAACACCGCCGCGCAGGCGAAGGCGGAGAACATGCTCAGCAGCTCGCTGCGCACCCTCTTCGCCAACGTAGAGGCCTACCCCACACTGAAGTCGAATGAGAATGTGATTCAGTTGCAGGAGCAGCTCACCTCCACGGAGAACCAGATCGGCTTCAGCCGCCAGCACTACAACGCCTCGGTGCTCTCATATAACAACTCGGTGCAGACATTCCCAGGTCTCCTCTTCGCTGGAGCCCTCGGTTTCGCGAAGCGAGACTTCTTCGATGCGCCGGACTCCGAGGAGGCCGTCCCAAAGGTCAGCCTCTCCTGAGCGCGTCGGAGTAGGGGAGCGCAATGGCAACCTTCTATGACCTCGCGGCGGCGAATCGGCGCAAGTCGGCGCTGCTTGTTCTGCTCGTCATCGGCATCTTCGCTGCGCTCGCTACGGCGGCGGGCGTGGCGTTCACGGGCGGCATTGAGGGGGCGCTCCCGTATTCACTCTTCGCCTTCGGGCTCGGCTTCTTCTTGACGCTCGGCGCGTGGTTCGGTGGCGATCGTGCGGTGCTAGCCGCCTCGGGCGCGAAGCCGCTTGATCCAGCCGCCGGCCCTGAAGAGCTTCAGCTGGACAACATCACCGCTGAGCTCTCCATTGCCGCGAACATCCCGAAGCCGAAGATCTACGTCATTGATGACACGGCGCTGAACGCCTTCGCCACGGGGCGCGACCCGCAGCATGCGAGCATCGCCGTCACCAAGGGCCTGATGGCGAAGCTCGACCGTGAGGAGATGAGCGGCGTGATTGCCCATGAGCTCTCCCACGTGCGCAACTTCGATATTCGCTACAGCCTGCTCGTGGCGGCACTCGTCGGCTCACTCGCACTGCTCAGCGACATGCTCCTGCGATTTGCAATGTTCGGGGGCGGACGTCGCCGCGACAACGACAAAGGCGGCGGCGGCCTCCAGATCATCGTCCTCTTCCTTACGATCATTCTCGCGATTCTTGCGCCGATCGCGGCGCGCATGGTGCAGCTCGCCGTCTCGCGCCAGCGCGAATACCTCGCCGATGCGTCAGGTGTTGAGCTTACGCGAAACCCACAGGGCCTTGAGCGCGCACTCGCCAAGCTGGCGGGCGACAAGGAGGTCCTTGAGGTGGCGACCAAGGCCACGGCGCACTTCTATATTGTGAACCCGGTGAAGCACTTCGAGACCCGCGCCGCAGGCTTCATGGCCACGCACCCCCCGCTCACCGATCGCATCAACCGCCTGCGTACCTTGCGCGGCGCGCAGCCCCTGCTAGCATCTGAGGATCGCGCGCGGGAGTAGCTCAGTTGGTAGAGCACTTGCCTTCCAAGCAAGATGTCGCGAGTTCGAGCCTCGTCTCCCGCTCCAACTCCCTTAAGGTCTGACCCCTCTAGGCGTCCTTCAGGATCGTCCGCGCCACGCGCTTAGCCAGCGCGAGGATGGTGATCATGGGGTTTACGCCGATCGCGGTGGGGAAGAGCGAGCCATCTGCAACGTAGAGGCCCTTGATGATGCCCCCGTGCGGATCGGTGGCGCGAGGACGACTGCTGGCGCGGACGCGACCATATGGGTCACAGGCGTGTTCCACTGGGTCACTCCCCATTCGCGCAGTGCCCATCTGGTGTGCGGAGAAGACAGTGCCACGATTTGGTGAAAAGTCGAATCGTGTGAGACGGCGTTGGAGGACTTGGAAGGCCTCCACACCATCGCGACGGCGCCAGGCGATGGGCGGTGAGCCAGCGGCAATCACCTCGCTTGCACCCGCAGACTCTGCCATCCGGACAAGCGAACCGAGAGCGGCACGGAGTGTCCGTTCGTCGCGTGGGGTGGTGCGGTACTCAATCTTCGCAAAGCCGCTGCGCGTCTCGCTGATGCGCCCGCCGCCATCGTCCTTGGCGATCGCCAGAAACGGCGCAATGTACGGTGCGAGCCTCATCAGGCGCTGGTGCTCGTCACGACTTGTCCATGGGATGCCGAGCGCCAAGAGTCCTGGATGCCCCGGCGCGCTCTCAATGATGTAGCCGTTGCGATCTTCCATTGGGTCGATGAACTCTTCGCTCTTTGCCGCCTGCATTGTGCCGCGCCACATCTCGATCTTCTCGGGGAAGATGCCGGCGGCGAGTGTCACTGGATGGAGTCGCAGGTTCTGGCCGATGGCGGGATGCGTGAGACCGCTGCGACGGAGGAGGAGCGGAGTGCGGAGCGCGCCGCCGCTTACGACCACCTGCGGTGCAGTGATCTCTAGTGTGCGCGGTGTTCCCGCGCGTGTCCCATATGTGGTGACTGCGCCACGCACGATGCCACGTTCAATAATCAGACGTTCCGCTTTGCAGTCTGGGATGAGATGCGCACCAGCTTCTAGTGCCTGGGGGAGGTGCAGGCGCAGCGTGGACTGCTTTGCGCCGCGCTTGCACCCGAACGGACAGGTTCCACAGTCGCCGCACTCACCCCGATTTAGTTGGATCCTCTCGCCACTCCAGTCACGTGCGGCAGCTCCGCGGAGGAGCGCAGCATCCTTTGAAGGTGTGGCTGCCGACGGTTGAGTACTGAGCTCCCGCAACACCTCGTTGAGATCTTGTTTGAAGCGTGGCGAAGCGATCCCCTTGACGCCGTGCTGCTCCTCCCACTCGTCGCGGACTCGATCAGGGATAGGGATAGAGGTCATCCAGTTGACCGTGGTTCCGCCGCCAACGGTGCCACCAGCAAGGATGGCGATATGGGCGTCGTCGGTGGCGGTGAATCCAGAATCCAGATAGAGGCGCTCATATGCATCACGCTCTTTGGTGGGGAAGCTTCGCTCGTCATAGAGCGCCCCCGCCTCAATGACCATGACGCGTTTCCCCGCGCGCGCGAGATCGCGGGCCACTGAGCCCCCACCGGCACCTGAGCCGATCACAAGAACATCAACTGCGATTCGCTGCGCCTGCTGCGGATCAAACGCGACGAGCTTGGAGTAGTCGCGCGTAGCGGCATTCGGCTTTGGGTTGTAGCCAATTGACTTCAGGCGCGCACGGAGCTTTGGGTCGCCCGGTTCGTCTGCATCCGCATACGCGAGGAAGCAGAGCAACTTGCGTAGTGCGGATGCGGCGCTACGAATCAGCGGGATGCGATGTTGCACCCAATACTGCAGATACTCGTCTCGTTGTTCCCCACGGAGGCTGCTGTACTTCACCGCCCGTCCGCCGATCAGGAGACTCCCTGCGCGCGTCTCAATGAGGCGCAACACAAGTCGCAGCTGGCTGACGAGTTCCGGATCTACGACGGTTGCAAACGCGCGCTCGGCGGCCGCCGAGCGCGCCGTGCCGCCACCAGGGACAAATCCTTCAGCGAGGGCGGCGAGGGTGCGCCGTTCGGCGGGGGTCAGGACCTCCTGAGAGTTTGGGGTCCGCTTCGCCGTACTCATAACGCCTATCTTGCCGTGTTCGCGCTCGCGCGGCTGACGAGGGGCGCCTGCTGCGCTACGATCACAGCCGTTGGCGCGTGGCCAAGCGGTAAGGCACCTGCCTCTGGAGCAGGGGATCCTAG
>JBBAWP010000035.1:0-11414 GCA_040397155.1 Candidatus Limnocylindrus sp. | reverse complement strand
GAGGTCTTCTCTGGCGTGCCGATCGCCGCACCCATTGCGGCGGGGAGGGCGAAGCCCATCGTGCCGAGGCCACCCGATGAGAGGTGCGAATTTGCACGCTTGAAGCCGCCGTATCGCGCCACCCACATCTGGTTCTGGCCCACATCTGCGGTCAGGTTTGCGTCGTAGCCGGACCCTGCGGCGATACGCTCCACCACAAAGTCGGCGGAGAGAACGCCATCACGCCATCCACCAGAACCGTGCCAGGCGGAGCTCTCGCTCTCCTTTCGCCAGGTGGCGAGTTCGGTGAAGTATGTGGCACGTGCGGCGGGATCAACTCGCTCCGTCATCGGGAGGAGCGCTTCAAGCACGCGCTTTGCGTCACCCACGATCGGGATGTCCGCAACCACGTTCTTGCCAATCTCGGCGGGATCAATATCAATGTGCACGATCTTTGCGGAGGGGGCGAAGGTGCGCACATTTCCCGTGACGCGATCGTCGTAGCGCATGCCAATCCCAATGAGTAGGTCAGACGACTGGATGGCGCGGTTCACATGCTTCCACCCGTGCATGCCCATGTATCCGTATGCGAGTGGATCGCTCTCATCCACCACGCCAATGCCAAGCAGCGTCCAAGCAATTGGAATCTGCGCCTGGCGCGCAAGTTCGAGCAGTTCGCGCTCTCCCTGTGCAATGAGCACGCCGTGTCCGGCGAGGATAAGTGGTCGCTTGGCAGCAGCGATCGCGTCGGCGAGCAGTTTGATCTGCCGCGCATTTCCATCCATCTTCGGACGATATCCAGGGAGGCCAGCCTCCACCTCTTCTTGCGTTGGGTGCGGCGCACTCGTCTCGCCCATCAGCGCATCTTTCGTGATGTCCACATGCACGGGACCAGGCCGTCCACTGCGCGCAATGTGGAATGCCTCTGCGATGACGTGCGGGATCTCATCCGCGCTACGTACCAGATAGTTGTGCTTAGTCATAGGGAGCGTGATGCCAGTGATGTCAATCTCCTGGAAGGCGTCTTTCCCAAGCAAGGCTCCAGGAACGTTACCCGTGATCGCAACCACGGGAACAGAGTCGAGCATGGAGGTGCCGATCCCCGTGACAAGATTTGTTGCACCAGGACCCGACGTTCCGAGACAGACGCCGACCTTCCCCGATGCGCGCGCGTATCCATCTGCGGCATGCGACGCAGCTTGTTCGTGTCGGACGAGAATGTGACGCAGGCCAGGGTGGTCAACGAGCACGTCATAGAGGGGAAGGATCACGCCGCCCGGATACCCCCAGATGGAAGTGCTCCCCTGAAGGAGGAGTGCCTCGCAGAGTGCATCGGCGCCGATGCGTGGGCGTGGCCCACCGCGACGCTCAATGCGCGCATCACGAAGCATCTCTTTGCGCGCGCGCTCAGAGGCGAGTGCCGCGCTTGATCCCGCGCCTGGCACGTGCTTCGCTTGCGTCATCTCAACTCCTCTCTGAACACGAAACCCCCGCCTCTCTGGCGGGGGTTCTGAGTTTCCTTCGGTGCGTTTTTCGCGCTACCCGTTGGTCTCCTCAGCCCCGCCTGGGCTGAATAAGGAGCTCGACGAGCGTAATCTCGCTGCCGAGCACCAGATCAAGGCGTACGAAACCGGCGCCTGCAGGTGTAACCGTGAGTGCGCGGTTCGTCTTCATTAGATGTGCAGCCTACCAGAGGGGTGTGCGGTGAGGCTAGTACGCGCCCCCGCCGGCTACAGAGAGGGCGGCGTGAAGACGCTCGCCGATCGCGCTGGCGCTGCGTGGGTCCGCCCCAGCGAGGAGCCGCTCCCCCACGCCGAACCCAGCGGCCCCCGCGGCCACGAGGGCGGGGATCTCATCGAGCGACACGTTGGTGGGGATGATCCGCGAGGAGGGTTTCGTCGCAAGGTGGGAGCGAAGGAAGGCAGGAGCGTTGATCGCCAGCGCGGGGAAGAGCTTCACCTGCGTCGCCCCCGAACGTTCTGCGAGTGCGATCTCCGTGGGGGTAAAGGCGCCGGGGAGCCAGTCGACGCCCGCCGCAGCGCACGTGCTTCCCGTGGCCGGATCTGTGATCGGCGAAACGACGATCCGGGCGCCCGCGTCGCAGGCTCGCTGAGCAGTCCTCGCGTCGAATACGGTCCCCACGCCAACAGCAAGCTGCGGATGTGAGCTGGCAAGCCGAGCGATCGCGTCAAATGCCGCTCGCTCCGAGCCTTCCCCGCGAAGCAGCAACTCGAGCGCTAGAACCCCATGTTCAATGCATGCGTCGGCCCACGCGTTGACCACACCGCTCTCCAAGGGACTGATTGCTGGGAGTAGTCGGGTTTGCGCGAGGACGGCCAGCGGGTTAAGGGTGCGTGGTGCAGTAGTCATGGTGGGATTCTCGCACGCCCCTGCCTCGCTGTGGCGCCGCGCCGCTCTGGTACGCTCGCCGCATGGCGAAGACAATCGTCCAGAAGATCTGGGATCAGCATGTGGTGAGCCAAGACGAGGGGGCGCCCGCCATCCTCGCGATCGACCTGCACCTGATCCACGAGGTGACCAGCCCGCAGGCGTTCACCGGACTCCGGACGCGCGGCCTGACGGTGCGTCGTCCAGATAAGACGGTAGCCACCGCCGACCACTCCATCCCGACCACACCACGCAACCTACCGATCGCCGACGAGATGGCTGCGGCACAGGTGAAGCAGCTTGAGACGAACTGCAACGAGTTCGGCATCCCGCTCCATGGCTGGGAGTCGCCGAACCAAGGGATCGTCCACGTCATTGGGCCAGAGCTCGGTCTCACCCAGCCTGGCGCAACGATTGTCTGCGGCGACTCGCACACCGCCACGCACGGTGCATTTGGTGCGCTAGCGTTTGGAATCGGCACGAGCGAAGTGGAGATGGTGCTCGCAACGCAGTGTCTACTCCAGCGCACGCCAAAGACGTATCTCGTCCGCGTTGACGGGAAACTGCAGAAGGGCGTCTCCGCGAAGGACATCATCCTCGCGCTGATCGCGCGCATCGGCGTGGGCGGCGGCACCGGTCACGTCTTTGAATACGCCGGCGAGGCGATCCGCGCCCTCTCCATGGAGGAGCGCATGACGATCTGCAACATGAGCATTGAGGGTGGTGCCCGCGCCGGACTCGTGGCGCCAGACGAGACCACCTTCGCCTACCTGAAGGGCCGACCGCATGCGCCACAGGGTGCGGCGTGGGACGAAGCGGTGGCGCGCTGGAAGCAGCTACCGAGCGACCCTGGCGCAACGTATGACAAAGAGATCGTTATTGATGCGAACACGCTCGAGCCGATGGTCACCTACGGAACGAATCCTGGCATGGGCCTGCCGATCAGTGGCCACGTCCCAGATCCATCCACGGAGAGCGATCCCGCGAGCGCACGCGCACTGACGCGCGCCCTTGAGTACATGGATCTCACCGCTGGGCAGAGCATCTTGAATCAGCCGGTGAACACCGTCTTTATTGGGAGCTGCACCAACGGTCGCATTAGCGACCTGCGCATCGCCGCAAACGTCTTCAAGGGGAAGCGCGTGGCGAGCGGCGTGCGCGTGATGGTGGTGCCTGGTTCCGCTGACGTGAAACGCCAGGCGGAGCGCGAAGGGCTCGACACGATCTTCCGCGACGCTGGCGCCGATTGGCGTGAGGCGGGCTGCTCCATGTGCATCGCCATGAACGGCGATCAACTCGCCCCCGGCGAATACGCAATTAGCACCTCCAATCGCAACTTCGAAGGTCGCCAAGGGAAGGGCGGCCGCACCTTCCTCGCCTCACCACTCACCGCCGCCGCAACGGCGCTGAACGGTCGCATCACCGACCCACGGACACTCGCCTGATGGCGGCGCCAAAGGTTGAGCGCTTCAGCAGCGCCCTCATCCCGCTCCCTGCGGAGAATGTGGACACGGATCAGATCGTCCCCGCGCGCTACCTGAAGGTGGTCGTGAAGTCCGGACTCGCCGATGCACTCTTCCATGACTGGCGCTTCAACGAAGACGGCAGCAAGAAGACGCCACCATTTGTCCTTGATGACCCACGATTCGCGGGGCGCGGCATCCTTATTGCGGGCGACAACTTTGGCACCGGCTCAAGCCGCGAGCATGCGCCTTGGGCGCTCGATGCGTTTGGGATCAAGGCGATCATCTCCACGAGCTTCGCCGACATCTTCAAGAACAACGCTCTCAAGAACGGCATCTTGCCGATCGTTGTGGATGCAGCGCTGCATGCACAACTCATGGAAGCTGCGCGCAGCGGCGACGCGGCGCAGGCGAGCGTTGACCTTGCGAGCGCAACGCTGACAACGCCGAGCGGCACGGCCGTGAAGTTCGCGATCGATCCGTTCGCTCAGAAGATGCTCCTCGCTGGGCTCGACGAACTTGACTTCGTCCGCTCCAAGTCGGCCGACATTGAGGCGCATGAGCGCGCGCACCCAGGCACCGTCAATACCAAGGCGCCGCAGGCGGCGAAGTGAGCGACGACCTCGCGAAGGGGAAGAACCCCTACGACCGACCGAGCGACCCGGCGAAGCGGCACTCCGCCGCCATGACCGACGGCCCAGATCGCGCGCCAGCACGCGCGATGTTGAAGGCGATCGGCTTCACCGACGAAGACCTCGCCAAGCCGATCATCGGTGTTGCCACCACCTGGATCGAGACGATGCCGTGCAACTACAACCAGCGCGAACTTGCGGATGCGGTGAAGCGCGGCATTCGACGTGCAGGCGGCACGCCGATGGAGTTCGGCACCATCTCCGTCTCAGACGGCGTCGCCATGGGCACCGAAGGGATGAAGGCATCGTTGATCTCACGCGACCTGATCGCCGACTCCATTGAGCTCGTCGCCGCCGGACACAGCTTTGACGGCATTGTCTGCCTCACCGGCTGCGACAAGACGAGCCCTGGCGCCGCGATGGCGCTCGGTCGCCTCAACATCCCTGGACTGATCCTCTACAACGGCACGATCCTCCCCGGCTCGTTCAACGGGAAGGACGTCACCGTGCAGAGCGTCTTTGAGGCGGTTGGCGCCTACCGCGCGGGGAAGATCAGCGCCGAAGAGCTCTGGGCGCTCGAGAACGCCGCCTGCCCAGGACCTGGCGCGTGCGGCGGACAGTTCACCGCAAACACGATGAGCATGGCGATGGAGGTGCTCGGCCTCTCCCCCGCTGGCCTCAACGGCATCCCTGCGCCAGACCCAGACAAGATCGCAGCGGCGGAACGCTCTGGCGAGATCGCCGTACAACTGGTGCGCGATGATGTTCGGCCACGCGCGCTCGTCACGGAGCGTGCACTGGAGAATGCGATTCGCGCGGTCGGTGCAACCGCAGGTTCAACGAACGCCGTGCTACACCTCCTCGCGATTGCGCGCGAGTTCGACCTACCGCTCGAGATTGAGGCCTTTGAGCGACTCGGTGAGTCAACGCCAGTGATCGGCAATCTCATCCCTGGCGGCAGTTATGCGGCACTCGACCTCTATAAGGCTGGTGGTATTGCCCTCGTCTTGCGCGAGCTCGTCTCGGCAAACCTGCTGCATGTCAACGAACGCACGGTTGATGGGCGAACCATTGGCGAGATCGCTGGGAGTGCAGTGGAGAAGCCCGGCCAGAAGGTGATCTTCCCGATCAGCGCACCGATGTCGCCGAACGGCGGACTCACCGTGCTGCGCGGCTCACTCGCACCAGAGGGTGCGATCGTCAAACTCGCCGGACACTCACGCCGACATCACAGCGGTCCCGCACGCGTCTTCAATGGCGAGGAGGCGGCCTTCGCGGCGATTCGCGCGAACAGCGTCAAGGCGGGCGACGTGGTGGTGATTCGCTACGAAGGTCCCGTTGGCGGACCAGGGATGCGCGAGATGCTCGCCGTCACCGCCGCACTCGTTGGCCAAGGGCTTGGCGATCAGGTCGCGCTCATCACCGACGGCCGCTTCTCAGGCGCAACGCACGGATTTATGGTCGCGCACATTGCACCAGAAGCGGCACTCGGCGGACCGATTGGCCTCATTGAAGAGAACGACACGATCACCATTGATGTTGCCGCACACGAACTGCGACTCGACGTTGACCCTGCAACGCTCGTCAAACGCCGCGCGGCGTGGCGAGCACCTGCGCCGAAGTACACGGGCGGCGTCTACGCAAAATACGCCGCACTGGTGAGCAGCGCCTCCGATGGCGCAATCACCACAGGGAAGCGACTGAAGCGCGCACTTGATACCGCAGCGGAGCAGTAGGAGGCGGCATGGCCCCAAAGAGGGAGGCTGATCCTCGCGACCCGCGACGCGGCCTCCGCGGTCTCGACTCGCCCGTCATCCCAGGGAGTGAACCACCGGATCCTGAGCGTGCAGCGGAGCAGGAGCGGCGCGGTCTCTTCGGCGTGAAACTCATCGTGGGCGGACTTGTGGGAACCGCCATCATCTTCACGATCCTCGACATCATCGCCCAGCGACTTGGGGCGTAACCGCAGAGCACAGGGGTGGGCATGAGCAACTCACAGTTCGCCGCAACCGCCGCCGAACGATTCCCGAAGGGTCTCCCCTCCGCCACCGTTGATGCCGCCCTAATGAAGAGGATTGGGGCCGAGGCTGCGGATGACCTGGTGCAGTTGATCCGCGCCGAGAGTGTGAATCCACCCGGGAACGAGACGCGCGCGGCGAAGGTGCTCATTGAGCTGCTAAAGCGCGAAGGCCTGGAGCCTGAGTTTTACGAGCCACTCCCTGATCGCGGCAATGTCAGCGTTCGACTGCGAGGGAGCGCCTCTACGGCGAACCCGAAGCTCGACCCGCGCGACAAGGAGAACGGTGCCCTCCTCCTCTTTGCACACCTTGACGTTGTCCCCGCCAACCAAGACGGCTGGACGGTGAACCCATTTGAAGGCGTCGTCAAAGACGGCTACGTCTGGGGGCGTGGCGCAGTTGATATGAAGGGGGCGCTCGCCGTCCAGATCGGCGTGATTCGACTCCTCTGCGCACGTGCACGTGCCGCAGGGTTGAACCCGGCGAAGGATCCGATCCCTGGCCTACGGCGTGACATCATCCTCACCGCCACCGCGGATGAAGAGACTGGTGGCGAAGATGGGATCGCCCTTGTGCTGCGCGATCGAAAGCACTGGCTCGACGCTGCAGTTGGCCTCACTGAGGCGGGCGGGATGACGATCACCGCCGCAGGTCGACGCATCTATCCGCTCCAGGTCGCTGAGAAAGGCTTCGCTCGATTCAACATCACCGTCAGCGGGCGCTGGGGCCACGCCTCCATGCCAGACAGCGACAACGCCCTCTTGCGCGCCGCACAGATCGTGGAGCGCGTCTCCGTCCCTGGTCCTGTGCAGTTCGTCAAAGAGAACGAAGCCCTTGTTGGCGCGCTCCGCGCCGCACTCCCTGAAGCGGCCATCGCTCGGCTCGAGCGCCTCCTTGCGGAGAAGACCTTCAGCGACGCGGCGCCACTGAACAGCGAAGCGCCAACCGCCGGTTGCGCCCCTGAGCTCCTCCGTGCACTGCGCGCCGTCCTGCGCGATACCTTCGCCCCAACGATCATCGCCTCAGGGATTCGCTCCAACGTCCTCCCGGGTTCTGCAACGCTCACCGTAGATAGCCGCATTCTTCCAGGGACAACGCGCGAGCAGGCGCAGGCGAACATGCTGGAGCGCATCGGCCCCGACCTTGCCCCATTTGTTAAGGCAGACCTTACCGAGTTTGGTGCGGCGGTGAGCAATCCAATGGATCACGAGATTCTCGGCATCGCATCCGCCGCGATCCGCGCGCGCGACGCGGAGGCCATCCTGATGCCTGCGGTGGCGCCGTACGCCACCGACGCAAAGATCACGGTGCCTGCAGGAATTCCAACCTACGGCTTCTCGCCCTACCTGCTCGATCCGAAGGAGCGATTCATGGAACGCTTCCACGGCGTTGACGAACGCGTCTCACAGGAGGCGCTCGCCTGGGGCGTTGAGGTTCTCTACGACGTCACGATGGGGTACGCGGGGGAGTAACCGGCGCGCGCGTCGCAAGCGCGGCAACTGCTGCCGCAACAAGTCCGCGCTCTGCAGCGGGAAGCCTGCGCACCACGCCAACAAACTGCTCCGCGCGTCCGCGATCAATTGCCGTGAGCATCGCCTCACCCGCCGTGGCGAGTAGGTGCACGCGCCTGCGCTTATCCTCAGCTGCGATCACGCGCAGCAACTTCCGCGTCACGAGTCCCGCAACCAGTCGACTCGTGGCCGAGTGTGATCGACCGAGGTCCGCCGCGATCTCGGCAACGTTGCGCGCGCGGCCATCTGCAAGGAGATAGAGCGCCGCAACCTGGGCGAGCGAAAGATCCGTCGGCGCCAACTGCTGCGCGGTAGAGAGGACGAGCTCACGCCAAAGCCTGCGAATCGAGACGATGCGACCACCGATCTCGCCGAGACTCTGTCGACGCCTCGCCACCTCATCAATGCCGCTCCCGAGTGGTGCGCGCCCCGCCTCAGCAATGCGGTTACGAATCTGCTCCGCAGCACGAGAGAGGTCGGGTAGACGGCGTCGCTTATTTGTATGCATACACGCATATAATACACCCCTCCCCTGGGTGACCCCTCTACGATGCGCGCATGTCCCCAATCACCACGTGGATCTTCCCTGGGCAGGGATCGCAAGCGGTCGGCATGGGTAGCGAAGCCCTCGCCGCCTCCCCCGCCGCACGCGCCGTCTTGGCCGAAGCGGAGGCGGCGCTCGGCGAGAAGATCGGCGCACTCATTGCGAACGGACCAGCAGATGCGCTTGAGCGCACCGAGCAGGCGCCGCCAGCGATCTTGATCATCTCCATTGCGCTCCTTGAGGCGGCGCGCGAGCGAGCCGCAGCGCGCGGTGAAACGCTCGAGGTGCCGAACTTCGCCGCCGGGCACTCCGCCGGTCAGTACGCCGCCGCCGTTGCGGCGGGCGCGCTCAGCATTGGTGACGCAGTGAAGCTTGCACGCACTCGCGGCAACTTGATGCAGACCTCAGGTGGCGGACGCCCTGGCGCAATGGCCGCAATCCTTGGGCTCCCTGAATCAGAAGAGTCACGCATCGTCGCCGAAGGGGCGGCGCGCGGCGTCCTCGTCTTGGCGAACCGCAACTCTCCAGGACAGATCGTTCTCTCTGGCGAAGTTGCCGCCATTGAACACGCCGTCGCCGCCGCAGCCGCCGCTGGCGCAAAGCGCGCCGTGCGACTGCAAGTCAGCATCGCCAGCCACTCACCACTGATGGAAGAGGCGGCGGCAGGAATGCGCGCTGCACTCGAGTCCGTCACCGTCCACGACCCGAAGATCACGATGCTCGCCAATGCGAACGCGGCACCGATTCGCACCGCTGCAGAGCTTCGTCGCGAACTCTCTGATCACTTAACGACTGGCGTCGACTGGATCGCCGCCATCGGCGCCACCGCCGCCGCTGGGACGGAACGCTACGTAGAGATTGGTTACGGCCGCGTCCTCAGTGGGCTCGTCAAGCGAATCCCATCGGCGGCTGGTGCAGCGATCGTCTCTATTGATGATCTTCCGCTCACCGCAGCGGTCGTGTCGTAAGGAGGCGCGATGCGAGACGCAGATCACACCCGACGCGTCGTCATCACTGGACTCGGCATCGTCTCGCCAATCGGCAACGACCCAGCGAGCGTCTGGACGTCACTGACGGAGATGAAGAGTGGCCTTGGTCGCATCACGCACTGGGATCCAACGGCGTACTCGCCATACGTGGTTGCTGGTGAGATTCGGAACTTTGACCCGGCCGCCTGGCTTGACCCTAAGTCCATCCGCCGCACGGGGCCTGAGATCCACTGGGGAGTGGCCGCCGCAAAGCAGGCACTCAAGGACTCGGGGCTTGAGATCACCGATGCGAATCGCGAGGAGATCGGCGTGGTCTTTGGATCTGGCGCTGGTGGGCAGGGACTCTTTATTGAGAATCAGATGGCGTGGAAGGAGAAGGGACCGCGCAGCGTGGCGCCAACCTTTATTGCCCACGGTTTGGTCGACAGCACCTCAGGGATGATCGCGATTGAGACGGGTGCCCTAGGCCACAACATGGCGGTGGTCTCCGCCTGCGCCACAGGGACGCACGCACTGGGCGAGGCGGCCGAGGCGATCAAGCGCGGTGACGTCACCGCCGTCATCTCAGGCTCCACGGAGAACCCGCTCATTGAGGTGGCGCATATTGGATTCATGAACATGCGCGGCCTCGGTGCACCGCGCGACGGCGAAGGCCCCGTAAGTGCCTCGCGACCATTCGACACGGACCGCGCTGGATTCGTCTTGGGCGAAGGGGCGGGTGCGTTCATCGTGGAAGACCTCGAGCACGCGAAGGCGCGCGGCGCAACGATCTATGCAGAGGTGGTTGGCTACGGCTCATCAGCTGACGCACACGACATGATCCAGCCGGTCGAAGGCGGCGCGGGCGCTGCACGCTCCATTAAGTGGGCGCTACAGCGCGGCAAGATCGATCCGTCCGAGATCGACATGATCAATCCACACGGGACGAGCACGCCAGTGGGCGATGCGCGCGAAGCGCTCGCCTTCCACAGCGCACTCGGCGCACGCGCGGCGCAGATCCCAATCTCCGCAACCAAGTCACTCACCGGCCACCTGATGGGTGCGGCTGGCGCGGTTGAGGCGATCTTCACCACCCTCTCCCTCCACCACCAGACGATCCCAGGGACGCTGAACACCCGAAATGTTGACCCAGAGTGCAACCTGACCGTAGCGCTCGAGACGCGCCAGGCACCGCTCCGTGCGGCGATCAGCAATAACATCGGGCTCGGCGGCCACAATGGCGCCGTGGTGCTGCGACACTGGACCGGGAAGTAGGAGGCGAGATGACAGAGCAGAACGCACCACGAAGCGATGCACAGCGCGCCGTCATCACCGGCTACGGCGCGATCACGCCGATCGGCAACAGCGCCGCCAGCTACTGGTCCGCGCTGATCTCCGGTACCTCTGGCGCTGGCCGCATCACGCACTTTGATCCATCCGCTAATGAAGTAAAAATCGCCGCCGAGGTGAAGGACTTCGATCCAACGAAGACGATGGAGATGAAGATGGCGCGCCGCATGAGCCGCTTCGTCCAATTCGCAGTAGCCGCCGCAACGGAGGCCATGGAAGACGCCGGCCTCGCCAACATCCACGAGTGGGATGCCGAGCGACGCGATCGCGTCGCCACCGTCATCAATACGGGCGGTGGCGGCATTGAGCAGGTCACGATGGGCGCCGATGCCTTCCGCGAGAAGGGTGGCCGCTTCGTCAGTGCCTTCGCAATCCCCGCCCTGAGTCCAAGCATGGGCGCGTGCATGGTGAGCATGAAGTACGGCCTCACTGGTGCGGCGATCACCCAGGCCGCCGCCTGCGCCACGGGCGTCCTCGCCTTCCAAGATGCGCTTCGTCTCATCCGCAGCGGCGAAGCTGACATCGTCATCGCTGGCGGCGTTGAGGCGCCACTCCTCCCAA
>JBBAWP010000034.1:2481-11909 GCA_040397155.1 Candidatus Limnocylindrus sp. | reverse complement strand
AGTGACTCGTTGCTAAGAGGCGCGTCCCACGGCGTCGAAAGTCATCAATGATTGCCGCAGCTAGCGCCGCCCCTTCCGCGGGATCGGTGCCCGCTCCCGCTTCATCAAGAAGAATCAGATCGCCCGCCTCTGCCGCTCGATGGATGCGCAAGATCGAGGTCAGGTGTCCCGAGAAGGTGGAGAGGCTTTGCGCGATTGACTGGTCATCACCGATATCTGCCCAGAGACCGCCCGTAGGCGGGATCCCCGAGCCGGCATCGGCGGGGATTGGGAGGCCAGCGTGGTGCGCTGCGATAAGCAGGCCAACGGTCTTGAGTGCGACCGTCTTCCCTCCCGTGTTTGGCCCAGTGATGAGGAGTACGCGCTGGCTCTCACTGAGTTCAAGGTCTATGGGAACCACTCCGCCGAGCAGGAGCGGATGACGTGCACGGAGAAGCGTGAGGTGGTCATCGGTTCGCGTTGCTGCAAAGTTCCAATCAGCCTCTGCCGCAACATCAGCCGTTGCTCGAGCGAGATCGATGTCGGCTAGGAGCGCAACCGTTCCGCGCAGTGGTGCAGCCTCTCCGCCTACAAGCGCGCTCAGGGTGGCGAGGATCCGCGCCTCCTCCCCCTGCACAGCCGCCTCAGCCTCACGCGCAGCGTTCCCAAGTTCAACGACCTCAAGCGGCTCGATCCAAATCGTTTGACCCGTCGCACTCGTATCGTGGACGATCCCCGGAACCTTTGACTTTGCCTCCGCACGGACTGGGAGCACGTACCGCCCGTTGCGAAGGGTGACAATTGGCTCCTGCAGATGTGGGCTGTACGCCTTTGCATGGGCAAGCCCTTCAAGTCGTGTCCGTAGCCGCTCAAGTGCGCCGCGATGATTAGCGCGAAGACCTCCCAGAAGCGGAGACGCAGTGTCTGCGAGCGTCCCATCAGAGAGGATCGCCCGCTCCAGCTGCCCGCGCAGCGTCCTGCTCAGGGTGATCTCATCAGCGACTCGCACCAGCGCTGGCCCGCCGTTTGCCAGTTCCCCTTTGAGCCGTTCTGCCACCCGAAGCGTTTCGGCAACTGCGAAGAGCGCGCCGCCGTCAAGGACACCCCCTTTCTCCGCGCGATCGAGCGCGGGACGAAGATCCGCGGCACCGCCCACGTGTGGATCTGCACCACGTTGACGGATCGCCGTGATCTCCTGCGTCAACTCGCGCCGACGCGCTGCGATCGGATCGCCGAGCGCGGGGCGCATGGCGAGGGCACGTTCCCGGGAAGGGGCGAAGGCGCACTTCACCGCGATCAACGAGAGGAGGGCACTCCATTCCAAGCGCTGGAGAGAGCGCTCGTCATACGGCGGTCGCGTTGCTCTCATCTCGCCCCTATGGGCGGAGGATCTGCTGCAACTCGCTCGGCAGACCAGCACCGAGAAGTGACCAGAGGAGCGGGTAGATCGTTTCGCGCAACAGGCCCGCCGCCTGCGACTCCTGCGCAGCCTTCGCCACCTCAACGATCAGATCTGGGAGGCCACTTACGCCCGCCGACGCGCTCAAAAGAGCGAGAAGCACGCTGAAGATCAAGAGTCCCTGCAGAAGTCCGAGCGCCGCGCCAAGTGCGTCATCGAGGAGGCCAAGTCGAATGGTGCGCAAGACTCCACGAAGCAGGTTTCCTAGAACCCACGAGAGGAGGCCGAGAAAGATCCACGAGGCTCCAACCAAGATCAAGAGGCTCACTAACACTTCATCCGCATCCGGAAGAACCTGTGAAACCACACTTGCAAGTGGTCCCCTCCCCTGTGCTGCAAGGAAAATTCCTGCGATTGCCGCAAGCGTTGACACGATCATTCTTGCCGCGCCAGTACGCCATCCAGACCAGACAGCGATCACCATGCCGAAGAGGACGACCGCGTCAGCCGCCACCGTGAGGCTCACTCTGCCTCAGCCCCGCGCACCCGCGTTGCGAACCTCTTCCCAGCGCTTGTGGTGAACGCTGCCAGCTGGTCGCTGATCGCTTCGTCGAGTGCTGTTGCCTGTGGGGGCTGGAAGGTGAAACGGAGCCCCACAGAGCGCTCGCCCTCAGCCAGACCAGCGCCAGAGAAGAGATCGAAGAGCTCAACACGTACAGCGAGAGGAACGGCCTCACGTGCGAGTGCCACAAGGTCTCCAACCGCAACACCGGCAGGAGCCGCAAGCGCGACGTCACGTTGAACCGGAGGTGTGGTTGGCGGCAGAGTGACTTGGCGCACCTTCGGAAGACCAGCGCTCAACCCGCGAAGAGCAAACTCGGCGAGGATGAAGCGCGGTGCTTCGCGCCACTCTGGGGCTCCCGGATGGAGCTCCCCAACGAGGCCAGCAATCCCATCTCCGCCAATGCGTGCGGAGCGCCCTGGGTGCAACAACGTGCTGTCTCCATCCACCAGCGGTAGATAACGAGGTGAGGCATCCGCGACACCTGTCAGCAACGTGATCACTCGCTTCATCTCATTGAGATCCCACACTCGCGGCCTCTCTCCTGGCGCCGCAGCACCCGTCTCCCCCCATGCGATCACTGCGAGTCGCGTCCACTCCTGAGGGCCGCCGCTGCCGCCGCCGTACCCGCGACCGACTTCGAAGAGCGCGCCACTCTGCGCACCGTAGCGAGCGTTTGCTTCTGCCCGGTCAAGGAGGCTCGGCAAGAGTGAGCGTCGCAGTCGATCGTGATCTACGGAGAGCGGATTTGCGAGTGTCAAGAGCGCACCGCTCGCAGCACCTTCGCTCTCAGCAAGCTCCCCACTGACAAGGCCAATCGGCTCCGCATGTCGATCGCTGAGCGCCTCAGACACGAGTGCATGGGTGACCGCCTCGCTCGCCCCTACGGCGGCAAGTTGTGCGCGCACGAGATCTCGCAGCGTCGTTGGCTGTGGTCGGTAGCCAGGAAGGTCACGACCAGGGAGGGTTGGCGGAATTTGGTCATAGCCATAGAGGCGAGCGACCTCTTCCGCGATATCCGCTTCAAACTCAATGTCGCGCCGCCACGCGGGTACGTTTGCAAGGAGGAGACTCCCCTTTTCCGCGTTTACCATTCGTGTCCGTGTCACTTGGACGGGCGATGCTGCGGTTACGTCACTGCACTGAATGCCAATGGAGGCGAGTAGCGATGCCTGCTTCTCACTCGGAATCTCGACACCAATAAGTGAGCGGACGCGAGCGGGTCGGAACGGGAGTGCGCGCAACGTACCGATCGCCTTCGGATCGCTATCGAGCGAGCCCGCGCGTACGCTCCCTCCAGCCCACGCACTGATGAGCGCAGCAACCTGTTCAGCGGCCACCGGCGCTAGGTCGAGCTCTTGCCCGCGCTCGAAGCGGTGGGAGGCCTCGGAACGGAGGCTGTGCCGCTGGGCGCTGCGGCGAATGGAGGTCGGTGCGAAGACCGCGCTCTCAATGATCACGCTGCTTGTCTGATCCCCTACCTCACTTGATGCGCCCCCCATCACTCCTGCAAGGGCGAGGGCGCCACGCTCATCCGCAATCACGAGGTCACTCCCATCAAGCGTTCGTGAGACGTGATCCAGAGTTTCAAGCGTCTCATCACGCTTCGCCAACCGCACGTGAATCTTGGCGCCAACCGCGCGACGATCAAAGGCATGCGTCGGCTTCCCAAGTTCGAGCATGATGTAGTTCGTGGCGTCCACCACATTCGAGATGGAGCGGAGGCCCGCCGCCTTCAAGCGCATCTGCACCGCATCTGGGGCTGCGCCGACCTTGACACCATCAACAACACGAAGCACCACTCGCGGGGCGAGTCCTGCATCATCCACGGAGAGTGATAGCCCGTCGCTAACCTTCTCTCCCGACTCGGTGATGCTGCGAGCGTGATAGTTCACAGGGGCACCGGTGATCGCAGCAACCTCACGCGCGAGGCCAAGGATTGAGAGGAGGTCGCCACGGTTCGGCTTCACATCAACGTCAATGACGTCTTCACCGAGGTAGTCGCTGAGCGGCGTGCCGAGCGGCGCCTTCGCATCAAGGATCAGAATGCCGTCACCGTCATCTGTGGCATCGAGCTCCGCGCCCGAGCAGAGCATCCCCTCTGAAGCGACCCCCATCTTTTCCGCACGCTCAATCGTGCGGCCATCTGGCATGAGGGCACCGATCAGCGCCACAGGGACACGTTGACCAGCGGCGATGTTGCGCGCACCGCAGACAACTTCCAGCACCTGGTCCTTCCCAATGCGCACCTTCGTCAGTTGCAGGCGATCCGCGCGTGGGTGTGACCCAACCTCGAGGAGTTCGCCAACGACCATCTTGTTCCAGGCGCTCCCCCAACGCTCTACGCCTCGCACCTCAAGGCCACGAAGTGTCAACGCATCAGCGAGTTGCTCAGGGGTGAGCTGTACATCCACGAGTTCTCGCAGCCAGGAGAGCGGGATCCTCATCGCAAACCTCGCAACATGCGCAGATCGTTTTCAAGCAGCGCGCGAAGGTCTGGGATCCCGTGGCGCAACATTGCAATGCGCTCCACGCCGAGTCCGAAGGCGAATCCTTGGTGTGTCTCAGGGTCAATGCCGCCATTCTCCAGAACGATCGGGTGCACCATCCCTGCGCCAAGGATCGTCATCCAGCCATCCTTTGAGCCGCCCCATGAAACGTCAACAGCGACCGAAGGCTCTGTGAACGGGTAGTAGCCTGGCCGAAAACGGGTGCGCGCCGCTGGGCCGAATAGTCCCCGCGCAAGTTCGTCCAGGATCCCCTTCAGGTCTGCAAGTGTGGTGCCGCGATCAACGAGCAAGCCCTCTACCTGGTGAAACTCAAACCCATGACTCGCGTCCACCGCTTCGTACCGGAAGCAGCGCCCAGGAAGGATGACGCGAATCGGTGGCTCAACCGCGCGCATGGTGCGGATCTGTCCTGGCGACGTGTGGGTGCGGAGGAGGCGGCCCGGCTCACGCAAGTAGAGCGTGTCCCATAGATCTCGAGATGGGTGATCCTCGGGAATATTGAGGAGCTGGAAGTTCGTGACGTCATCCTCGACCTCTTGCCCCTCCGCGACCGTAAACCCGAATGAGCCCATGATCTGCGCGATCGCCGAGATCGTCTCTGGGATCGGGTGCAGGGAGCCGAACGCGGGAAGTGGACCTGGCGTTGTTGCATCCTCAGTTTCGTTGGCAATGCGGGCGGAAAGTTCAGCGGCTCCTGCAACGGTGCGGCGAGATTCAAGGGCCGCTTCTATCGCTGCGCGAACTTCGTTCGCAAGCGCGCCAATCTTTGGGCGATCTTCAGCAGAGAGTGAGCCGATCCCGCGCAGGAGATCAGTGAGCGCCCCTTTCTTCCCTAGCAGCGAAGAGCCGAGCTCTTCAAGGTCTGCAAGCGATGCGGCAGCGCCAATCTTTGTTGTGGATTCAGCCTGAAGGGTACGAAGCTGCTTTTCGAGCGCCGCAAGCTCCACGGCTGCGACCTAGCGCGTCAGGCGCGCTTCGCTACGTCCGCGACTGCAGTGAAGGCCGCAGCATCGCGAACGGCGAGGTCAGCCAACATCTTCCGGTCGATGGCAACGTTGTTGCGCTTCAGGCCGGCAATAAAGACAGAGTACGAGAGGCCGTTCAGTCGAGCGGCCGCGTTGACGCGGTGAATCCAGAGTTCACGCATCTGGCGCTTGCGCTGCTGTCGGTCACGTGTGGCGTAGGCGAGCGCGTGAAGAAGCGCTTCGCGCGCTGGACGGATGAGCTTGGATCGTGTGCCACGACGGCCGGAGGCGGCCTCAAGCAGGCGCTTATGGCGCTTATGCCCCGCTACTCCGCGCTTTACTCGTGCCATGCGCTCTCCCCTTCCTTAACTCAGCCGCCGTACGGCAGCAGTCGCGAGATCTGATTGTGATGCGTGCGTCCAAGCACCGCCTTGCCCGCGTAACGGCGGATACGGCGCTGCGACTTAATCTCAAGGTGGTGACCGCGCCACGCCATGACGTGGATCGGCTTTCCAGAGCCAGTGAAGCCGATGCGCTTCGAGGCCCCCTTGTGTGTCTTCATCTTCGGCATGTCACTCCCCTTCGGGTGAACTGGCTGTTGGTTCGGGTAGCGTAGCGGAACTCGCCGCAGAAGGCTCACGCCCCTTCGCCTTGGGCAGCGCGAGCAGCTGGATTGAGAGGAAACGCCCCTCGAGGAGCGGGGGGCGCTCAAGCTGGGCCACGTCGGAGAGCCCTTCCACCACCCTGGTGAGGATCGCTCGGCCGATCTCTGGGTGGGTCGCCTCGCGGCCACGGAACTTGACCGAGAACTTGACCCGGTCCCCCGCCGAGAGGAACTTGTGGGCCTGGCGGATCTTTGTCAGAAGGTCGGCCTCCCCAATCTTAGGGGTGCAGCGGAGCTCCTTCAAATCAACGGTCTTCTGCCGCTTCTTTGAGTCCTTCTCCTTCTTCTGCAGTTCGTACTTGTATTGACCGTAGTTCAGGTACTTGCAGACGGGCGGGGCCGACGTTGGGGCGACCTCAACAAGGTCGAGGCCGCGCTCCTGTGCCTGTCGGAGTGCTTCGTGAGTGGGGAGGACTCCCAACTGGTTGCCGTCTTCATCAAGGACGCGCACTTGCGGTACGCGGATTTGCAGATTGATGCGCAGGTCCTTAATCGGCTACACCCTCACGATCGTCTCATCCAAACCACACGGATACCTTCCGTGGGAGGCGTAATCGTAGCACCCAACGAGAGGGGGCCGCTGGAGGCTCGGTTCACGAGACGCTTCGTGCCGCCACCTGTGCTGCGAGCCTTGCCGCAAGCGCCTCCCAGCTCGTCGCTGGCTCCTGGGTCCCGTCACGCCAGCGCGGCGCGGCGCCGCCCGCCTCGATCTCCTTGTCTCCAAGGACAAGCATCAGCGGCACCTTCTGCTCCTGCGCAAGGCGAATCTTGTTCTGCATGCGATTGGACGAGTCATCAATGCTCACGCGGATTCCGGCGCGGCGCAAGATCGCGGCGCCTGCCTCAGCCGCTTCGAGATGGCGATCGGCAATGGGGATGATCACCACCTGTTCTGGTGATAGCCAGAGAGGGAGTGCGCCCGCGAAGTGCTCAACCAGAATCCCAATGAAGCGTTCGAGTGAGCCATAGATTGCACGATGGATAGCAATCGGACGGACGCGCTCCCCCGCCTCATCGACATACTCAAGATCAAATCGCTCAGGGAGCATGGCGAGATCAACTTGGATCGTCGCCGTCTGCCACTCGCGGCCCAGGGCGTCGCGCACGATAATGTCAATCTTCGGTGCGTAGAAGGCACCGTCTCCTGCGCTAAGGCGCCAGGTTGCACCCGAGCGCTTCAGCGCCGATTCAATCATTGACTCTGCCTTCTCCCAAAGTTTCGGATCACCGAGCGCTTTGGCGGGCTTCGTTGAGAAGACAAACTCAACGGGGAGATCAAACCAACCATAGACCGTTGCAACCTCACCGAGCAGCGCATCAATTTCGCTCTCGATCTGATCTGGCCGAACGTAGATGTGACCATCGTCCTGAATGAAGTGCCGCACGCGGGTCAGGCCGCTCAGTGTTCCAGATAGTTCATTGCGGTGGAGACGGCCGTACTCCGAGAGTCGCAGTGGAAGGTCGCGGTAGCTCCGCGTCTTTGTCTTGTAGATGACGGTGCTTTCGGGGCAGTTCATCGGCTTCAGGCTGAACTCTTCACCCTCTGACTCAATGATGAACATGTTCTCGCGGTAGAGGTCCCAGTGTCCAGACTTCTCCCAGAGGCGCTTGCTCACAATGATTGGCGTGGAGATCTCCTGATACCCGCGCGCATCTTGGAGTTCGCGCATTGCCCCCTCAAGGGTACGCCAGAGGAGTTGCCCCTTCGGGTGCCAGAAGGCGCTCCCCGGCGATACGTCATGGAATGAGAAGAGATCGAGTGCAACGCCGAGTCGACGATGATCTCGCTTCTTCATCTCCTCGCGGCGCCAGATGAATTGCTCCAACTCCTCTTGCGTGTCCCACGCGGTTCCATAGATGCGCTGCAGCGCTGGTCGGTCGCTCTTGCCGCGCCAGTACGCGCCAGCAACTGAGAGGAGCTTGTATGGGCCGATCTTTCCAGTGCTCTCCACATGTGGCCCGCGACAGAGATCCTGGAATTCGCCGTGTGTGTACGTGGTCACACTCGGTACTGGATGTCCAGATGCCGTTGCGTTCGCTGCAAGATCGTCCATGATCTCGACTTTGAGCGCCTGATCCGCCTTGATGAGCGATGCACGCAAGTCGCCAAACGTATGCTCCTGCAGTTTGAAGGTGTGGTCCGCTGCGATGCTCTTCGCCATCTCCGCCTCAATTGCAGCAAGGTCTTCTGGGGTGAGCGCGCGTTCGAGAAGGAAGTCGTAGTAGAAGCCATCAGTGATCGCGGGGCCGATCCCAAGTTTGACCCCCGGGAAGAGGCGCATCACCGCCTCGGCCATCACGTGTGCGGCCGAGTGACGCATGCGACCGAAGTGGTCGGCAGCACCAGCGTCTAGGAGTTCGTCGGCTGAACCGCGCACAGGGGCGGCGAGGAGCTCCTCTTCTTGTACCGCCTGGACCGCGTCGTCAGCCATTCGTTGCTTCCCTGCCTCCTCGGGCTACTGGTGGGCGGTACAGGACTCGAACCTGTGACCTCAGCCATGTCAAGGCTGCGCTCTAACCAACTGAGCTAACCGCCCGAGGTCTCAGAGGATAGCCGATACACTCCCCGCCTATGAGTGGCGTACGCGGCGAGCCCCAGGTGAGACGATCGGCCAACGGGCCGTTGATCGTTAGCGTCGGCGACCTTATTGACGAGATTGCCGTCCGCCTTGCCGCGCCGTGGCGTCGCGGCAGTGATGCCGCGGCACAGATCACTCGTCGACGCGGCGGCAGCGCCGCCAACGTTGCCGTAGCAGCGGCGGCCTCGGGTGGTCGTGCCCGCTTCCTTGGGGCGATCGGCAGTGATGCCACAGGCGATGCTCTGGAGGCGGCGCTCCTAGCCGCAAGTGTCGAACCACTCCTGCAGCGCGCGGGCCGGAGCCCATCAATCATCGTGGTCGTTGAGCCAGACGGGGAGCGAACCATGCTTCCAGATCGTGGGGTGGCAACGAATCTGCAGTACCCAGGTCCGGAGTTGCTCAGCGGGGCTGACTGGCTCCATGCCCCCGCCTACTCACTGATGGGTGAACCACTCGCTACCACCACGCTGCGCCTTCTTCACGAAGCGAATCAAGACGGCATCCCGACCTCTCTTGATGCCTCCTCAGTCGGAGCGCTCGCCGCGTGGGGCCCAGAAGAGAGCCGAAGGCGCTTCGCCGCAAGCGGCGCAACACACCTCTTCGCGAATGAAGAAGAGGCGGAGTACCTTGGCCTCCTCCGCGCACCGATCGCTGGGATGACGCTGATCGTTAAGCGCGGCGCTGGCGTTGCCGACGTTCGCGCCGCCAGTGGCGAGGTACTCGCATCAGTCGCCGCCCCACCGATCAATGGGTCAATCGACTCCACTGGC
>JBBAWP010000034.1:0-2471 GCA_040397155.1 Candidatus Limnocylindrus sp. | reverse complement strand
TGCATTCGCGGGCGGCTTCCTTGTTGCGCGTGCGCGGGGGGATTCGTGGGAGGATGCCCTACACGCAGGACACCGCGCGGCGCGCGCACATCTGCAACAGCAAGAGGGAGGTTGACGTGCAGGTAAAGCTCTCGCAAGAGGTTGCTGACGCACTCGCGTCGCGGCGCGCAGTGGTTGCGCTCGAGTCCACCATCACCTCAAGCCTTGGGCTCCCCGCACCCCACAACCGAACTTGCTTCGACCGCGTGAACGCCGCCATACGTGCGGCCGGTGCAGTCCCCGCCCTCACCGGGCTCCTTGATGGTGCACTCGTTGCTGGCGTTGAGCCGGGCGAGGAGGAGCGGTTACTCAACGCTTCCGTAAAGCTTGCCGAGCGCGATCTCCCCGCCGCGATCGCGCAGCGCCTCTCCGCTGGAGTGACGACCGTCTCCGCAACGGTCGCAATCGCGCACCTCGCTGGGATTCAGATCTTTGCAACGGGTGGCATTGGCGGGGTGCATCGCGGCGCAGAGGAGAGCTTTGATGTTTCGTCGGACCTCGGCGCAATGGCGCGGCACCCGGTTGCCGTTGTTAGCGCAGGCGCGAAAGCCTTCCTTGATCTCGCGAAAACCCTTGAAGTCTTAGAAACACTCGGCGTGCCCGTAGTCGGATATCGGACGAACGAGTTCCCCGCCTTCTGGAGGCGCAGCAGTGGACTTCCGATCGCTCACCGCGCGGAGAGTCCAGCAGAGCTTGCCGCAATGATGCGCGCCGCGCGAGCAATCGGATGGGGTGGCGGTCTGCTGATCGCGAACCCAATTCCTGAAGCGAGCGAGATCCCTGCGGATGAGATCGCGGTAGCGATTGAGAAGGGGCTTGCCGCCGCAGTTGCAGCGGGTGCGCGAGGGCCGGCAGCAACGCCACGAATTCTCGCCGCCATTGCGGATGCAACAGCCTCGCGATCCATCCCCGCTAACCTTGCACTGGCGGAGTCGAATGCCTCACTCGCCGCGGCCGTCGCGGTCGCAGCGGCGCAGGGGGACGTTACGGCGCGCTAGAGCTGCTCGCGCGGCGAGGCCCGCGCACGATTGAGAGCAGGGCAACGCCCGCAATGCTCACTCCTACTCCAAGGAGCGTATTCGTGGCACCGAACGTATCCGCAATTGGACCCACGGCAATGATCGGAACGAAGCTGCCGAGACTGACGAGCATGTTGAGTACGCCAAAGACCCGTCCGCGAACTTCAACGGGCAACTCTTCTTGCAAGGCCGTCTGGGCTGGGATTGCCACGAGTCCATACGCTGCACCTGCGAAGTAGGCCACAAAGATCACGGTGGCGAGCGCTGACGCACCGGGGCCGATCGGAAGTCCGCCGAGAGAACTCGCACCATCAGAGATCGCCGCACTGATCGGTTCAGCGAGTGCAAGGAGCGCGAGGCCAGCCCCAACCCCTAGGAGGCCCCCTTCAATGAGTCTCCTTCGGGAGACGGCCTTCCCCCAGCTGTTGAGCGCCAAGATGCCAGTGACCACCCCAAGTCCAATCGGAAGGACGATCAGCCAGAAGTCACGCGCCTCAAGTCCGAGCGCATCGGCAACGTAATCGGGTCCGAGGACGCCCATGAGGCCAACGACACTCGCTGCGATCGCTAGGTAGAGCAGCGACCAACCGACCGAACCGTGCGCGCGGATGTATCGCAAACCCTCAACGAGTTCTGACGTTGTTGTTCGCGTGCTGCTGCGAGTGGAACCAATGAGTCCGTCGTCATGAGAGGTCGGTGGCGCTGAGGGGAGGCCGATGCAGAGGACTCCGGCAAAGAGGAAGAGGACGGCCACGAGGATGATTGAGGCCTCAGGTCCTGCGATCCGCACGACGGCGGGTCCAATAAGTGCGAATCCGAGCGCGAATGCAGCGTTCAACGTGAAGGTGAAGAGGCCGTTCGCTGACGTGAGTTGATCGCGTCGAACAAGCATAGGGATCATTGCAAGCTCAGCGGGGGCGAAAATGGTGGTCATGAAGCTCGCGAAGATGTTCAAGAGCAGGACGATACCAAGGGTATCCACGCTGCCGAGCATCAGGAAGAAGGCAACGGCACGGGTGAAATTCGCCACGATCAGCACCAGACGCTTATCGAGACGATCAACCCAGACACCCGAGATTGGGGAGAGTGCTACTGCAGGGACGAGGAAGCTCAAAAAGAGGAGGCTGAGCGCCGACGTTGAGCCGCTACGCTCGGCTACGAGCACTGTGAGCCCGTAAAGAACGACGTTGCCGCCGATCTGGGTGAGGAGTTGGGCGATCCAGAGGCGCAGGAAGGCACCGTTGCGAAGCACCCCAACGTCTGGGGGCTGCTGAAAGTCTGGGATCTCCTTCGTGATCTGTGGTTCGCTCACCCCTGCTCCTCTCTTTACCCCGTTGCCCCAATGGTGCCCCCGGCCGGAATCGAACCGACGACGCCCGCCTTAGGACGGCGGCGCTCTATCCACTGAGCTAC
>JBBAWP010000033.1:0-12509 GCA_040397155.1 Candidatus Limnocylindrus sp. | reverse complement strand
CGCTCGCCGCCACGCTTGGCGCGCGTAAGCGCCGCGTCAATGCCAGAGCGAAGCAGCGCTGCCGCAGGGAGGAGTCCGATCCCTTGTGGGTTGCTGCCACTGACGCGCACCCAAGCGAGGAGCTTTCCACTTGTATCTGCGAGCAGGATGTCGGTCTTGGAGTTGCCACCGTCAATACCAATAATCAGTGCAGAGGCTCTTGCGCTTCGTTGCTTCACCGCTCGTTTCACCAGTCGACCTCACCAAAGTTATCTGGAATCTCTTTTGGCTCAAGTTGGTCAACCGTCACAAATGTCGCCCCCTCTTCGCGCAGTCGCGCAACGATGCGTGAAATCTTTTCGTGCGTGTACGAAGGCCACGTGTGGAAGAGGAGGATCGCACCATCGCCGTGGGCGAGTGTGCTCGCCACCGCCGCGTCTTCCATATGTTGCGCCGTCTCGCGATTGTCCCAATCGTCACCCGACGCGCTCCAGAGCACCTGCTTGTAGCCGAGCTGCTCGAGCGCGGCGCGCACGCGTGGATCCTTTGCACCGGCGCCAAACGGCGAACGGAACCATGGCGCAGGGTCGCGCTTGCAGATCGTTTCAATTGCACCGGCGGCCGCCTTAATGTCTTCAACAAGTCCCGCCTCTGTCAGGAGATTCATCTTGGCGTGATAGTGCGAGTGATTACCAATCAGGTGTCCGTCATCTGCAATGCGCCGAGCCTGATCAGGGAATGCCTCAGCCCAGCGGCCTTGCACAAAGAAGGTGCCGCGAACCTCAAGCGACCCGAGCGTCTCACGCAGTCGATCCTCCGACCCGACTAGGTGGTGCGGTCGATCTGGATGCTCAGCATCAAACGTGAGGGCGACGCGTAGGTTAGACATGATCAGATTCTTGCATCAAGCACCGAGCGCGCGGCGAACTGTTGCCAACTCTCGATCCCCAATCGTCAGCGTGTGCGCGTGCGAGTACCAGTAGCCACCCTCTTTTGCAAAAGTGGGGAGCGCACGGAGTGTCGCCTCCACTTCGCTCCATGCCACACCGAGGTCACTTAGTCGCCAACGAGTCCCCGCCGCAGAGACGATCGTGCAGGCGCGATCGTGCCCAATCCCCGTCAGTGCGGTCATTGCCAGTACACCCATCACCACAAGTTCCCCATGCATGATCGTCCGCCCTGTCACCGCCTCAAAGCAGTAGGCGAAGAAGTGCTCGCTCCCTTCTTCAAATCGTGCGTGGCCGAGTGCATGACAGCGCCACCCGATCTCCCGGTGGAGCTCCATTAGTGAGCGGATCCCCGCCTCAGAACGCACCGCGATTTCAGGAGCGGCGGCGGCGAGGGCGTTGACGTATCGTTCGGAGGCTGCCGCCCCCTCCTTATCCCACGCGGGATCAATCCCTTGGGCGACCGCCAGCTCCCAGTCCGCCAACGCGGTGAGGCACGAGAGCACATCGCCGATCCCTGCGGAGAGCAGCGCATGTGGTGCGGATCCAAGGATCTCATAGTCAATTAGCACCTCTTCGGGAACAGCGTCACCTTCGTAGCGCACCCGCTCACCGTCCCGCAACGCACTCATCCTGGTGAAACAGGCGTCCACAGAGGCGAGTGTTGGTAGCTGCACGAGCGGAAGCGCCCGTCGCCATGAGATCCACTTCGCAACATCCATCGCCGTTCCGCCACCAACGCCAAGCACAGTGACGCTGTCTGGCGCGGAACGCGCAAGTTCGTCAAGCGTGGGCTGATCAAGTGTCGAGGTCATCAGAATCGCTTGAGGTGCCGCGCCAAAGTTCGGAGAGACGATCGCCCACGCCTCTGGTTGCGTCACAACGAGCGTTGCGCCAAGACGATCCCCGAGTCCGCGCGCAAGTCCACGCGCATATGTAGCCGGAAAGCCGTGGCGCGCCACAAACGGCTGGTAGTCCTCACCAAGACTCGTTGGACGATCTCCGCGCGTGACTGGTAGATCACCCCCGTCACGTCCAGTCTGGCTCGTGCACCACTGGTCACCCATGGGAGAAGTCTGCCACGAATGTGCGCGGTGCTACCGACTCGCCTCCCAGATCACCTTGAGGAGTGAATCTTCACCGAGCGCGTCTTGGGAGAGCTCCCAGATCATGATCCCCGACGCCTCCTCCTTGGCGAGTGCAACTTTGGCGCGCAGCGTGGCGGGACCGTTGTAGTTCTGCTCCTCGCTGAAGTAGAAGATGCGATCACCGTCTGCCGTCGCCGGATCAGATTCAAAGAGCTTGCGATACGAGATGTCCCCTGGACGCGCATAGAACGGCACGCCGAGGACACGCTGCTCTTTTCTTAGGCCCTTAGCGTCCCACGAGGTGAGCGCCTGCTCCGCGAGGCTGAGCGGCGAATGATTGGCGGGCCCGCCGTCATAGGCCATGACGTTGACGAAGTCCACGATCTCGAAGATGACGGGGTCGATCCCATCAGCGTGCGTTGCGTCAGAGACGACCGCCGTTGTCAGCAAAATCTCTGCTGGGAGTGCGGCGCGTAGTTCGCGCATCAGTGCAACGAAGTGGTCGCTTGACGCGCCGGCGTCTGGATACTCCCAGTCAATGTCAGCACCATCAAGTTGGTACTCCGCAACGAAGTCAACCACTGCGCTCACGAATCGCGCGCGCCGATCCTCCGCTGCTGCAAGCTCCTCAAACTCGTCATCCCAACCCCAGCCACCGACGGAGATGAGCACCTTTACGTTGGTGGCATGCGCAATCTCCACCACGCGGCGTAGTTGCGTTGGTGAGCCGAACGTCTTCAGTTCACCACTCTTCTTCGGGAGGAGGAAGGCGTAGTTGACGTGCGTCAGGCGCGAGAAGTCAATCACGTCCACGACCGCCGCCGCAGTTACGTAGCCTACGATCCGGAAGCTGCGCTCTGCAGCGGGCTGTTCGTTTGCTGCGCCAGCGCACCCTGCAAGGAGGGCGCCGCAGAGGAGGGCACTGATCGCCTTCATGGTGAGCATTGCCTCAGCCTAGTCCACCTCTCTCTTGCGTGGGAACTGATCGCCGATCTTGATTCGACCTATTACGCGCACATTCACCCTTCGCGGCCGCGCACGATGCGCGCCTCGCTAGCGTTTCGTCGTCACCTTCACGGCGACAGATCGGGGCGAAGGGCCAGCAGGAACGGTGTAGGCGCGCAGTCGTACGCTGTACTTCGTACCAGCATCGAGTCCGCTGATTACGCAGGTAAGCAGCGGCGCAGCCGCAACGCACGAGCGCATGGCCCGACCGCTTGAACGTGCCTCCGCGATCCATCCGGTCGGTGCGCTCCCGGATGCTGTTGTAGCCCAACGAACGGTGATGCGGCTGCGCGTTGCGGTGAGGGTTGGGGCTGCTGGAGTGACAGGGGCTGACACACCCCACGCAGTGACGCAGGTGCGACCAGTGCCACCTGGCTCGGTACTACGAAGTCGAAGCGTTGCATAGGCAAGCGAGTGCGTTGAGCTTGCGAGGGCATCGGGCGCAGCTGAAAGTCCAGCGCCGAGCGCAGTGAACCCCTGATTCGCTGGGTCCCAGATCGCAACATTCTGCAGACTGGTGCTGCCTGATGCATCAAACGCTCCGCCAACTGCAACGCGTCCGCCTGGCACCTGAGCGAGCGCAGAAATCCATGCGGTGCGGCGCGAGAGCGTCAGGCCACCACCCACGCGCTCCCAGCCGTAGCCGCTGAGCGCGCTTTCGCGCACAAGCGGGCTGCCATACCAGCCGATTCCAGTTCCAGCAATGAGTGCGCCACCGGCATCAACAGCGAATGCGCGCGGCGCATCGCCAAGCGTTGAACTCGTTGCACTCGCGCTCCAACCGCCCGCAGCGGTGCTCCAACGTGCGACCAGCGCCTCACTATCGCCAATAAATAGGTGCCCGCCGGCGTGCACCACACCCGACGAGGTGAGGGCAACGGATTCGACAAGGCCGCTGATCGCTGCGCTCGGGGAGCTCACCATCAGTTGAATCCAACCGCTCGCTGCATCCCAGACGCCAACGTTGACGCCCTTCGCCTTCCCAGGAACGCTGAACCTTCCGCCAACAGCAACGCGACCACTCGTCGAGTCAATGCTGATTGCGCGCACCAGCACGTTTCCACGCAGGCCCTCGCTCAGTGTCGACCAGCGTCCACTATTCAGGTTGAGCATCGCGATCCCCTTCGCCGCCGTACGCCTTGCTTTTGTGGCAACCGTAGTGAAATCTCCGCTAACGAAGAGACGCTGACGTGCGCTGTCAACGCTGATCGCCGTCACGGTTGCCACCGTGCCGTCCGCACGCGTCAGAGATGCAAAGGGACTCCACGCGCCGCTTTTTGGATCGCGAACCGCAAGACCCTTCACCGCAACGCCACCAGCGCGCGTCAACGCAACGCCACCAGCAAGGAGGCGGCCGTCCGGGAGTTCGGCGAGCGCCGTGGCGCGTCCAGACCAGTCGCCGTCTTCACTGCCGTCAACGCCAGCAGAGAGGTCTTGCCAGCCGAGCGTGCCGCCAGTCGTCGCGCTGCCACTCGCCGCGCTTCCGTCGCCGCATACAAGGAGTGCTGCAGGAGTCACAACGGGGAAGGGCTCTGGATTCGCGCGTGCAGCGGCGGTGAGTCCGACGCCACTCACGCCAGCGATCGCCTGCGCAGAACTAGGGGCCGGAACGTCAAGCAGGTCAATCAGATTGATCGCAAGATCATCAGCGTAGTTTCCGGGCGTACCCATTCCATTCGCCGTGACGGCAATCGTGACGCCAAGCTCAGGGATGCGGCGCAGTGTGGTGCTTGCGCCGCTGTATCCACCTGTGTGTCCGTAGGTCCGCAAGGTGCCAAGCCAGCTTCGATCCATCATCGTGCCCACCGTGTATGACCATGGGAGGCCCGTCAGGTTTGCAATCCCGTTGATAAGTTGCGTCTGGCTCCCCTCCAACAGCCTGTCACCCCAAAGGAGCTCGCCAAACTTCGCAAGATCGCGTGGTGTAGCAAAGAGGTCGCCAGCACCGCGCAGGATCGCCGCCGCTGAGCGAGTTGGGCCCCAGCCTGGCTGACCGAATGGTCGCATCTTGCCGCGCGACCAGATGTGCGTACGCGACGCACCAGCAATGGGACCGAACGCCGTCTCTGTGAGCCCAAGTGGCTTGATAATCAACTTCTCTACCAGCTCACGCCAGCCAACCCCGGTGGCCTTCTCCGCTGCGAGTGTCACTAACGTGAAACTCGAGTTCGAATAGTCAAAATCCCCAATCTCACCGCGTGGAAGCAAGTTCTGCACGGCGGTCTTCGCTCCAACCTTCCCATTCTCATTGCGGATCAACCAGTCCATGCGGGTGTACTTATCGGTCAACCAGTCACTCATGCCGCCTTCGTGTCGAAGCAGATCTTCAATCGTTGCATCAGGACGGACGTCCGCATAAGGCACGAGCGACGCCGCCCGCGTTTCGAGTGGCATCACACCACATGCATCCAACAGCAACGCGAGCACAGCAGTGAACGGCTTGCTGACACTCGCAAGCGCAAAGGGAGTTGCTGACGTCACCTTCCGACCATTGTTGCTATCCGCAACACCGCTCACCGCCGTCGCCATCCTGCCGTCATCCCAGCGGATTGCAACAGAAAGCCCTGGGTACCGGGTGCGGCGGTTCTCCCGCCACGTGCTGACCCGCTCCTGGAGTCGGTCAGCGAGTGCCGGATTCAAGGGCCGGGAAGCGGGGAGTGGGACGGGGCGCGCGGCGCAGGCTCGCCATCCGCTGTTTGCTGCTGCGGTCGATGCAGGCGACACACCGACGGACAACGTAATTGCAATGAAAAGAAGGATCGAGATGAGGTTCCGGGTCATGCGCGCGCGCCTACCGAACGCGTGACATTAGCCAGCGGATTCACGCACAATCATTCCCGCAGCAACTGTGCGGTTGGTTGACTCATCCACAAGGATAAATGCGCCGGTCTGGCGGTTAGCTAGGTACGGGTCTACGAAGAGTGGCTTCGTGGAGCGGAGGCGGATGCGGCCGATCTCATTCAGTGCGAGACCATCAACCCCCTCCACGCGATGGAGCGTGTTGATGTCAATGCGGTAGTCAATCTGCTTCACCACCGCGCGTGCCCAGCGTGTGGTGTGCTTAATCGCGTAGGTCTTCCCCGCCGTGAGCGGCGCGCTCTCATCCATCCAACAGACCTGCGCGTCAATGTCTTGCATCACCGCAGGAACGTTGTTGGGGCGGCAGAGCATGTCGCCACGGCTGATATCAATCTCATCTTTCAGCGTGATCGTCACCGCCATCGGGGGATACGCTTCTGAGACTGGACCATCCGCCGTCTCAATGGTCGCGATCTCGGTCTCAAGGCCGGCAGGCAAGGCACGGATACGGTCACCAGGCTTCAGCACGCCAGAGGCAATGGTTCCAGCATATCCGCGGTAGTCGCGATTCTCGTGCGACTGCGGACGCACCACGTACTGCACGGGGAAGCGGACGTCGACGAGGTTGCGGTCGCTCGCCACGTGCAGGCGCTCGAGGTGACTGAGTAGCGGTGCGCCGTCAAACCAGGGCATGTTGGTTGAGCGCGTCACCACATTGTCACCGCTGAGTGCCGAGAGTGGGATGAAGGTGAGGTCGCGGAGGCGCAGTCGTGAGGCGAACTCGGTGAACTCACGGCGAATCCCTTCAAAGACCTCTTCCGACCAGTCCACAAGGTCCATCTTGTTGACGCAGACCACCATGTGCGGCACGCCGAGCAGCGTGGCGATAAACGCGTGGCGTCGGCTCTGCTCCGTCATCCCCTTGCGGGCGTCAACGAGGACAAGTGCGACGTCAGCGGTGGAAGCTCCAGTGACCATGTTGCGGGTGTACTGAATATGGCCAGGGGTGTCCGCGATGATGAACTTGCGGCGCGGTGTGGCGAAGTAGCGATACGCCACATCGATGGTGATCCCCTGCTCGCGTTCCGCACGGAGTCCGTCGGTCAGGAGGGAGAGATCGGTGTACTCGTGCCCACGCTCACGGCTGACGCGCTCCACGGATTCGAGCTGATCCGAGAAGAGCGACTTTGAATCAAAGAGGAGTCGCCCAATCAGCGTGCTCTTCCCGTCGTCAACAGAGCCGGCGGTTGCGAACCGGAGCAGGTCGGCCTCCATCAGAAGTAGCCCTCCTTCTTCCGGTCTTCCATGGCCGCTTCTGAAACCTTGTCATCGCCGCGCGTTGCGCCGCGCTCGGTAATGCGCGCTGCTGCAATCTCTTCCACGACCTTCGCCACCGTATCGGCAACGGATTCCACCGCAGCGGTGAGGTTCGCATCGCCCATGGTGCGATACCGCACGCTCATCTTCTGCGACGTCTCACCAGACTTCAGGGCAACGAATTCGTTGACGGCGTAGAGCATGCCGTCGCGCTCCACGACCTCGCGCTCGGCGGCGAGATAGAGCGAAGGGATCTCAATGTTCTCAGCTTCGATGTACGACCAGATGTCCAGCTCCGTCCAGTTGGAGAGCGGGAAGACGCGAATGCTCTCTCCCGGAAACACCCTGCCGTTGTAAAGACTCCAAATCTCCGGACGCTGGTTCTTTGGATCCCACTGGCCGAACTCGTCACGGAAGGAGAAGACGCGCTCTTTCGCGCGAGCCTTCTCTTCATCGCGGCGCCCGCCACCAAAGAGGGCATCAAACTTCTCGCGCGCCACGGCCTCCAGCAAGACTGGCGTCTGGATGCGGTTCCGTGAGCCGTTCGGCTCCTCTTTCACTACGCCGCGCTCAATTGCGTCTTGTACCGAGGCAACAACGAGTCGCAGGCCGAGCTGTGCCGCCCAACGATCGCGATACGCAATCACCTCAGCAAAGTTCAGCCCCGTATCAACATGCATCACAGGGAACGGGATCGGTGCAGGGGCGAACGCCTTGCGCGCAATGTGGAGCATCACGATGGAGTCTTTCCCGCCGGAGAAGAGGAGGCAGGGGCGCTCCATCTCCGCCGCAACTTCGCGGAAGATATGGATGCTCTCCGCCTCTAGGGCGGCGAGCTGACTGATGACGTGCCCTTTCACGCGGTGGCCTCGGCGACTCTTCTCATCCAGCTGATTCTGCCGCACCTGCGCCACTCGCACCGTCGAGCCCGAAGCCCGCCGCATCAAGGAGTAGACGCACCTCGTCGGCGCGATCCGGATGGCAGACCACAAGGTCAGGGAGGAGGAGTTCTGGGACGTTGTATCTGAGCGGAGAGCCGTCCAACCGTGTCGCAACAAGCCCAGCCGCCAGTGCCACCGCAACCGGTGCAGCCGAGTCCCATTGATACTGGCCGCCAGCATGGATGTAGGCGTCGGCTTCACCACTTAACACCGCCATCACTTTCACGCCAGCCGATCCCATCGGCAGAAGTTTGGCGGTACCCGCTGACTCGAGTGCCGCAATAAAGCTTGGCGGCCGTGTGCGACTCACCGCAATGCGCAGTGGGCCTGCTGTGCTTGGGGGTACGACAGTCCGTGCGTCGCTGCTGTAGATCACGTCACGCGCCGGGAGCCCAACAACGCCAAGCGTCAGTCCTTGACCGCGCTCCCATAGCGCAACGTGCACCGCGAAGTCGTCACGCCAGACTCCAGCGGCATCTCGTTCGCCAAACTCACGCGTGCCGTCGAGCGGATCAATGATCCAGACGCGCTCAGCGATCAGCCGGCGCGGATCATCTGCCGCCTCTTCTGAGAGGAGGCTATCTTCTGGTCGCTCGTTCGCGAGTAGATTCATGATGGCGCGGTTCGCATCGCGATCCCCTGCAGTCCGGAGTGCTTCGGAGTCTGTGGCTGTATCCGTTGCTGCACCGTGGCGGAGCTGTAGCAGCAGCTCGCCAGCGAGGGAGGCTGCCTGCGCTGCAATCTCTGCGTCGGACTGGCTTCTCATCATCAGGGGTCAGATTAGGGGGTAATCTGACGGCATGCGAGAAGAGCAGCGCCGCGAAGGGAGCCCAGCACTTGTCGTCCTTGATTCAGCGGGGGTTGACCTGCTGGAGCTGGTGCGCCTCGGCGCGCAGCCGAGCAGCGCACTGCACCGTTACCTCGGCAACGAAACCACCGTTCTACTCTGCGATGAAGAGAACACGCCACTCAGTGAGCTCTCGGCCAGCGAGGTTACGCACGTACGACCGCTTGCGACTGGAGTTGGCCTCGCCTGGAGTGAAGAGTTGCGTCGACATGTGTCAAGCATCACGGGAGTTGCCGCTCCGACTATCGCGCTGATCGCATACCTCCCGCCATCTATTGCAGAGTTGGACTCGCTCATCACGCGAGCGAACGCGATAGATGCGAAGCGCATCTTGCTCTGCGCACTTGTATCTCGCACGCCCGTGCCAGATGGTGAGGTTCAGCCATCTGGTCTGCTGCGCGCAATCACATCCGCCGCAAAAGAGCTGGAGGGCTCGCTCCCAACGTGTCAGATCAAGCCGCTTGCAGTGCCATGGCCGAAAGGTGATCTCACCCCCGAAGATCTTGTGCGCGCCTACGGTGCAACTGAGGTCGTGACTGGCGCAGAGTGGTACCCCGCCAATACCCCAACCGGATACCCCGCAAGTTCCGCACAAGAGATTGAACGAGCGCGAAACACCGCCTGGGGGAAGGGGGCGGTTGTCTTCTTTACTGGCCTCTCAGGGTCCGGAAAATCCACCGTTGCGGCGGCACTCGCGGAGCTCCTTCGTGATGAGGGGGCGCGCGGCGTTGCGCTTCTCGATGGCGATGCGATGCGGCGCAGCATCTCCGCAGGTCTTGGCTTTGACCGAGCCTCGCGCAACACAAACGTGCAGCGCCTCGGAGCCGCGGCAGCTGAACTTGCCCGAGCAGGTGGGATTGCGATTGCGGCACCGATTGCGCCGTTTGCAGAAGGGCGCGCGCTTGCTCGCAAGGCCGCGGCGGGCCTCCCATTTCTCCTCGTGCACATCAGCACACCGCTCGAGGTCTGTGAGCAGCGAGACCGGAAAGGACTCTATGCGAAGGCACGTGCTGGAACGATCAGCGATTTCACCGGCATCTCTTCGCCGTATGAGGCTCCAGACGACGCAGACCTTGTGATCGACGCCTCCGCTGTGAACGCATATGAAGCGGCAGTGTCGGTGAAGGAGTTACTAAAGAAGACTGCTGGCTGATCTAGCGGCGCGTGATCTTCCTGATACGAGAGGTGACCGACCAGAGCAGGCGCTGAGCAACAACGCGCAGTAGGTCAATCGTGTGGACTCGCTGGAGGACTTGAGGCTCCACCCTTACGTCAATGCCAGGGCGGCCAGACCCATCCTTGAGCACTGCGCCGCTCGCGTAGAGCATCCCCATCGCGGCCCGAGTCGCAACCTCCTCAGGAACGCGACGATCCGTGGCAGCACGATCGCTTGCGCTGCCGCTCGCGAGCGGCGGGATCGGCGCGGCTGACTCGCCCCTTGGCGTTTGACCGCCAAGTGCATCAAGGTTGCCGATCACCTGCACTCCAAGCGCACGAATCGTTGCCGCGCTCTCCCAGCCCATTGCATCCGCGCGCTTGATTGCCCAGCTCGGTGTCGCCTGCTTTGGCTCTTCTGGCCCGGCTGTTCGACCCTTCATGTAGAGCGCGGTTCCACGCGTGATCATCTTGTAGAGGAGGGGTCGCGTGATTCCCGCCTCGGTAAATCGTTCATTGAGCGCGCGGATCAGTTCAATCTCTTCCGCAGTCATGGATCGGTTCGCTGTGTCGTTCTGCGGTTTGAGTGTTCCCGTTTGGAGGTTGAGAAGCGCCTCAAATGACTGGTAGATCGCCGACTTGTTCTGTTCGTCAACCATCACCACGCTGAGCCGTTCTGGTCCCACCACGGATGCCCAACGAGCAGCAAGTCGATCATGTCGCTGACGCGACCAGAAGGTTGCCCCCTTCCCCTCATCTGGCTGCTCAAAGACCCAGTGCAACCACTGGTCAAACGAGTAACGCGCACCCTCTTGAACATTCTGCTGCCAGCGTGAAGCAAGGATGCGTGAGACCGGGCGAAGGGTCAGCGCAACATGCACTCGGTCCCCGCCGAGCTCACTGATAATGCGGGCAATTTGTGCATCATCTGCTCCAGCAAAGAATTCACTTGAGACGAAGACTCGTGGCTCCTTCGCCGTGCGGACTTCACTAACCAGACGCTTCCAGTGGTGTGCTGAGGGCGCCTCCCCCAGTGTTGGATGCTCGCGGCCGAGCACCGCATATGCCGCTCTTCCTGATTGCTGGGTCCGCCCTGCATAGCGCACCCCCTGTGCGCGCATCTCGTCGCGACATGCGTGGCATGCGCCCTGCAGTGCGCTCGTTCCCGTCTTGGGTGGTCCGATGTGCAGCAGCACACCACCCTCAGGGAGTGGCTGAATCGCCGCCCCTCCCTCACGCGTGACCAGATGCGCCGCTTCTCCCATGGCGACAAGTATGCTGCACCAATGCACATTGCGAGAAGCCCCGTGTCACGCCGAACGCCGCCAGCCTGATGGAGGGTCTCGTCCTACTCGCACTCCTCGCCGTGGCTGGGTTTGCCGCGCAGCTTGTCGACGGTGCGCTCGGGATGGGCTACGGCATTACTTCGTCGACGATTCTGTTGCTAATCGGACTGTCACCTGCTGCCGCCTCAGCTTCAGTGCATATCGCAAAAATTGGTACGGGTGCTAGCTCAGGCCTTGCACACCACCGATTCGGAAACGTCGATTGGAAAGTTGTGCGAAGGATTGCGCTTCCAGGAGGGATTGGGGCATTCGTCGGCGCTACGGTCCTCTCGGCTCTTTCGACTGAATCATCACGGCCACTTTCAAGCCTCTTCCTATTCGTGCTGGGGATCTACGTTGTAATGCGATACCTTGCCGGTGGCTTGCGAGTTCTCCGAAAGGGAACGCCACGGCTTCGCTTTCTAATCCCTCTCGGACTGATTGGGGGGTTTGTTGACGCAACAGGGGGCGGGGGCTGGGGACCAGTCGCCACCCCCGCGCTTCTCGCTGATGGCCGACTCGCGCCTAATCGCGTGATTGGAACGGTGAGCGCGAGTGAGTTCGTCGTTGCGGTTGCTGCGAGCGCTGGCTTCATCTTTGGGATTGGGGTGGCTGGCGTGCGCCTCGACTACGTTGCGGCGCTTCTCGTGGGCGGCCTGGTTGCCGCGCCGATTGCCGCCTACCTCGTGCGTCACATGAATCCTCGACTGCTCGGAGTCATCGTTGGGGGTTTCATCTGCTTCACGAACGCGCGGACGCTTCTCGCCGCTATGGGAGTCTCTGATAGCGTGTTTTTACTCGTCTACGGGGCCATTGTCTCTGCCTGGGCAGCGGCCGTAGCGTTCGTCGTCCGAGCTCTTCGTCAGCGGTGAGCGGGCCACGCCCAAAGCGAGGGCCCTCACGAATTCAGGGTCAGAGGGGGTGTGATCACGAACACATCCTACGCTTCCACGCGACCCGTCACACGCGGATATAATCTTTCCCATGTTTAACACGACTGGTGTGGACTTCACGGGGATCGTGGGAGGGATTTGGGGCCTGGTGGCGATTGTCTACGTGCAGGGTCAACAGCGCGTACTCAAGAACTGGTACACCCAATCCGCGAC
>JBBAWP010000032.1:0-12524 GCA_040397155.1 Candidatus Limnocylindrus sp. | reverse complement strand
CCGTGGCTATTTAGATCGCTGTTTGCGCTGGTCCACTACCATTTCCGCTTTTACTTTTGGCTTCCCCTGCCTAGGGCCTAGCGAAGCCCTGCCCCACTGTGTAACCAACGAACCTTCTAGACCTTCAACACCGCCCCATCGGTCTCATAGGGAAGCTCATGCCGCTTCTCCTCCCACTCGGCGAGAAACGCGGCTGCACCAGCGGCGTTGAGACCAGCACGCGCATGGACCTCAATCGGGAGGCCGAGCGCGTGAAGTTGCTGAAGAGCAGCGCTCTGTGAGGCTGGCTGTGGCTCCATAAAGAGCTGGTAGGCGAAGAAGGCAAGGTTCCGCTCCGCCGTGATCCGTGGATCTTTCTGCCGAAGAGATCCTGCGGCGGAGTTGCGTGGATTTGCGTAAAGCTGAAGCCCCTCCTCCTCTCTCGCGGCGTTCAGCGCGGCAAATGCCTCCTTCGGCATGTAAACCTCACCACGCACCTCGGCGCTGATCGGCTGACGCAACTCCTGCGGGATTCCTCGAATCGTCCGAATGTTGTCGGTAACGTCTTCCCCTGTTGATCCGTCACCACGTGTGGCCGCGCGCACGAGAAGCCCCCGCTCATAGCGCAGGCTGATCGCCAGTCCATCAATCTTTAGTTCCGCAACGAGTTCAGGCTCCCGACCTGCGAGTCCCTTGGTTGCGCTAAGGACGAATGCGGCAACCTCGTCTGGGGAGAAGGCGTTTGCAAGGCTGAGCATCGGCCGCTCATGCTGCACTTCGCCGAGAGCGCCGCCAAGCTCACGTGGCCCAACGCGCTGCGTTGGGGACCCTTCACTGCGGAGGGAAGGGTGTTCCCCCTCGATCTCTTCAAGCTCACGACGTAGTGCATCGTATTCCGCGTCGGGTAGACGCGGCGCATCGGCAACGTAGTAGTCTCGATCGGCGGCGTTAATCAGTTCGACGAGGGCTGCGTGTCGTCGTGCAGTTGCACTCGGGACGGCCGGCATCAGACGATCTCCAAGTTGGCGAGGCTCGCTGCGAGTGTCTTCACCCCAACACCGACGAACGCAATCGTCACCTCTTCATCGCTTCGCGTGAGCTTTGAGGTCACCACAACCCCCGTGCCGAAGTGTGCGTGCTGCACCCGATCACCATCGCGGAAGTATCGCTCGCCTGGGATGCGAACGCGTGCCGGCCTTCTGGTGCGCTCTGGCAACGCCGACTCGTCGTGAGGTGGGGCTGTGCCCGCGCGCTGCTGATCGCCCCCCTCCACGCGGCGCCCAGTTGCCCATGGCGGAATTCGACCGATCGGCCGTGTAAGCGGCGGTTCGTCATGGTCTGGATCAGCGAACGGCGCATCCACTCCATCATCGTGGTCGGGTGTTCGTAGCGAGCCGGATCGGGCCCCAGCTCCGTAAGCACGGCGCCTCGCCTCAAGGTCGCGCCCTGGGCTGAAGGGGCCATCTGGCGTGCCCGGTCGTCCACTCCCTTCGCGCCACGCCTCTCCACTGGCAAACCCGCTGCGTGCCGATCGATAGCCTGCAACCCCGCGGCCGAATCTCGTGGTGCCGTCCGTGCGCGGATCTTCATCATTCGCCACCTCGAGGAGCTCATCGGGAATTTCAGCGAGGAAGCGTGAGGGCACGCCCTCACCGTCGCCCCATCCGCGACGGATCGCATAGGTCAGCGTGAGCCGTCGCTTCGCTCGGGTGATCCCGACATAGCAGAGCCTCCGCTCCTCCTCCATCTGCTCCTCATCCATGAGTGCACGGCTATGCGGGAAGAGGCCCTCAGTGAGGCCGCTAATGAACACGGTGGGCCATTCAAGTCCCTTCGCCGCATGCATCGTGATCAGTGTCACGCGCTCACTCTCATCTTCAATGGAGTCCTGGTCGGCAACGAGTGCGGTCTCTTCAATGAATCGATCCAGCGCATCAAGCGGCTCGAGCTCAAGGAAGCGTCCCGCGATGCCACGCAACTCAAGCAGGTTCGCCCAACGCTCCTCCCCGTCAATCCCTTCGTTGGCCAAGTGGGCACGTAGACCCGTTTCGCTATAGACCGCGTCAAGGAGTTCCGGGAGTTCAATGAGCGCGAGACGGCCTCGAAGTCGCGAGATCATGCCATCAACTTCAGCAAGAGCTTTACGCGCCTTCGGCGCAGCCCCAAGCACTTCACCGCGTCCGGCGGCGGCAATGACTCGCCCGAACGGAACCCCGTCAGGTGCGTCGCTGCGCGGCGCCGCCGCCTCTCGCAACAGTTCCACCGTCTTCTCGCCAATCCCACGTGGCGGCACGTTGATGATCCGTTCATATGAGATGCGATCAGTATCACTCCGCAGCACGCGCAGCCACGCCAGCGCATCTTTCACCTCGCGGCGCTGATAGAAGCGCGTTCCGCCGATTAGTTGGTAAGGGATTGAGGCGCGCAGGAGCGCCTCTTCGATCGCGCGCGACTGAGCGTTTGTCCTGTACAGAATTGCCATTCCGCCGTATGACTCAGCGGGCTCTGCATCGCTGCTTCCCCTCCCCTGCCGTGGCGCGGCGTGCTCTTCAAGGCGGCGCACGATCCACGCCGCTTCGTCCTCCGCATCAAAGCCACCGTATACAGGGATCGGTAGTCCCCCAGACTGGTCCGTCCAGAGCTTCTTCGCCTTGCGGCCGCGATTGTTGGAGACCACACCGTGCGCGGCGTCAAGAATGGACTGGGTGGAGCGATAGTTCTGCTCGAGGGCGATCACCTCTGCCTTCGGCCAGTCGCGCTCAAAGTCCAAGATGTTGCGGATGTCCGCACCACGCCATGAATAGATTGATTGATCATCATCGCCAACCACGCAGAGATTCCCGTGCCCCGCGGCTAGTTCGCGGATCCATGCGTATTGAATGCGGTTCGTATCCTGATACTCATCCACATGCAGGTACTGCCACTTCGTTCGATACCGCTCAGCGACTGCGGGAGCCTCCTGCAGTAGTCGCAGCCCTTCAATCAATAGATCATCAAAGTCGAGGGCCTCAAGTCGCTTGAGCTCTGCGGCGTACCGTCGTGCGAGCCCCGCAATGAGGCGCTCATGATGCGTGACGGCCTGGTCCTCCATCTGATCAGGGGTGAGGCCATCGTTCTTCGCACGGCTGATTGCGCCCAAGATCAGACCTGGCTTCGTGGAGCCTGTTGCGGGGAGGTCGTCCTCCTTTAGGAACCCCTTGATGACGCGTGCCTGATCATCTGCGTCATAGATTGCAAACTCTCTCGGCAGACCGATCGCCTCTCCATCACGGCGCAGCATGCGCACGCAGAGACTATGGAAGGTGCCCATCGCGACGTCGCGCGAGCGTTCACCGATCATCTCCTCAAGGCGCGCACGCATCTCTGCCGCCGCCTTGTTGGTGAACGTCACCGCCAAGATGCGCCATGGGGCGACCCCCTCGTGTTCAATCAGCCAGGCGATCCGGTGCGTGATGACGCGAGTCTTCCCCGAGCCCGCGCCGGCGAGAACAAGGAGCGGGCCAGTGGTGGTCGTTACCGCCCGCCGCTGGACCTCATTGAGTGGACCGAGGATGCGCTCCTCGAGCGCGGCCTGGCTCGCCCCCTCGGCGATGCGGTGGCGTGTCGGGGTGGTCTGGAGCGGGGCGTCTGCGGTTGGATCAGAGGGGAGGTTCACCCGCTGATTCTACCGCCCAGAACATCCCAACCCAGGATCTGCAGCGAAGCAGAGTGACTGACGGGCTAGCGCGCTGAGTAGAACCCCGCGTTCATGATCTTCACCCACGCGGCAGCAAAATCCTGGACCAGCTTCTCGCTCGCATCATCCTGTGCGTACACCTCGGCGTACGAGCGGAGAATTGAGTTCGACCCGAAGACGAGGTCAACCCTCGTTGCCGTGTGCTCCACCTTCCCCGTCTGACGATCTCGCAGGTTGTAGCGATTTTCACCAGCCGGCTCCCAGACAAAGCGCATGTCGGTGAGCGTCGTGAAGAAATCGCGGGTGAGCACCCCTTCCCGTGCAGTGAACACCCCGTGCTTTGAGCCGCCGTGGTTTACGCCGATCGCACGGAGTCCGCCGAGTAGCACCGTCGCCTCTGGGGCAGTGAAGCCCATCAGCTGCGCTCGATCGAGCATCAGCTCCTCTGGGCTCACCACGTAGTCCTCTTTCAACCAGTTACGGAAGGCATCGTGGATTGGCTCGAGCGGAGCAAACGATGCAACATCCGTCTGCTCCGCGGTGGCGTCACCGCGACCGGCAGTGAACGGGAGGTCAAGCGGCACACCAGCCGCCTTTGCCGCGCGTTCCACCCCGACGTTTCCGGCGAGGACGATCGTGTCGGCAACACTCGCGCCGAACTCCTTGGCAATAGGCTCAAGGACGGCGAGCACCTTGTTGAGTCGCTCTGGCTCATTCCCCTGCCAGGTTCGCTGAGGGGCCAAGCGGATGCGCGCCCCGTTCGCTCCCCCGCGCATGTCGGAACCTCGATAGGTGCGCGCAGAATCCCACGCTGTTGCAACAAGCTCCTGTGTGGTGAGCCCTGACGCATCGATGCGCGACTTCAGTGCGCTGACGTCGTACTTGACGGGACCACTTGCGACCGGATCCTGCCAAATCAGATCTTCCTTGGGAACATCTGGCCCGTAGTAGCGTTGCTTCGGACCGAGATCGCGGTGCGTCAACTTGAACCACGCGCGCGCAAAGACGTCGTCAAAATAGGCTGGATCTTTGTGGAATCGCTCGGAGATCTTTCGATACGCAGGGTCCTTGATCATCGCCATATCGGCGTCCGTCATGATCGGGTTGTATCGAATGGAGGGATCTTCCACATCAACCGGTTTGTCCTCTTCCTTGATTCCAATTGGCTCCCACTGTGAAGCACCTGCTGATGACTTCTTCAGCTCCCACTCGTATCCAAAGAGAAGGGTGAAGTAGCCGTTGTCCCACTTGGTTGGGTGTGTGGTCCATGCGCCCTCAATGCCGCTCGTCACGGTGTCTCGTCCGATGGCGCGGGTGGTGTGATTCATCCAGCCGAGACCCTGTTCGGTGACGTCCGCCGCTTCGGGGGCTGGACCAAGGCGAGCTGCGCTGCCGTTACCGTGCGCCTTACCGACCGTGTGCCCTCCTGCAGTGAGCGCAACAGTCTCCTCGTCGTTCATCGCCATTCGCGCAAAGGTCTCTCGAACGTGCGCTGCAGTCCTCAACGGATCAGAGACGCCGTTCACGCCCTCAGGGTTCACGTAGATCAGACCCATCTGGACTGCTGCAAGCGGGTTCTCCATCGTGGATGCGTCGTTGAGATCCGCGTACCGCTGATCGCTCGGCGCAAGCCACTCTGTCTCTGAACCCCAGTAAATGTCCTCTTCTGGGTGCCAGATATCTTGTCGACCGAAGGAGAAGCCGAACGTTTTCAAGCCCATCGACTCATAGGCGATCGTTCCCGCAAGGATCATGAGGTCCGCCCAGCTGACACGGTTGCCGTACTTGCGCTTGATTGGCCAGAGGAGGCGTCGGGCCTTATCAAGATTTGCGTTGTCGGGGAAAGAGTTCAGCGGTGCGAATCGCAGATTGCCGGTGCCAGCTCCACCGCGACCATCACCGATCCGGTAGGTCCCGGCGGAGTGCCATGCCATTCGGATCATCAAACCGCCGTAGTGCCCCCAGTCGGCCGGCCACCAGGGCTGGCTCTCTGTCATCAACGCGTGCATGTCGCGCTTCAGGGCTGGGATGTCGAGCTTCTCAAGCTCCTTCCTGTAATTAAAATCCGCGCCGAGCGGGTTGGTCTTGGTGTCATGCTGATGCAAGATTCCGAGATTCAGTGCCTTCGGCCACCAGGCGGCGTTTCCGCCAGAAGCCTCCGTGTTTGCTCCATGAGCGACTGGGCACTTCGCGGCGTCTTGCATCAGATGATCCTCCAACTGCGTTCGACGATTTAGCGACTAGAAGTCCATCTCCCCGCCGTGGCTGTGGCCACCAGGGGCGGATGCCTCCTTCTTCTCTGGGATGTCGCTCACTACCGCTTCGGTGGTGAGAACCATCGCTGCGACAGATGCCGCATTCTGCAGGGCAGAGCGCGTCACCTTGGCGGCGTCGACGATCCCCTTCTCGAACATGTCGACCATGGTGTCAGTGGCTGCATCGAAGCCAGTGCCACGCTTCGCCTTCAAGATCGCCTCGATCACCACGTCGCCTCGGGCGCCCGCGTTCTCAGCGATCTGCCGGGCTGGCGCCTCAAGTGCGCGTCGGACGATGTCCACGCCAACCTGTTCGTCACCCTCAAGCTTCAACTTGTCCAGTGAGGAGCGTGCCTGAAGGAGCGTGGTGCCACCACCAGCGACGATCCCCTCTTCAACAGCCGCGCGGGTTGTTGAGAGCGCATCTTCGATGCGGTGCTTCTTCTCCTTGAGCTCAACCTCAGTTGCTGCACCCACCTTGATCACGGCGACGCCGCCGGAGAGCTTGGCGAGACGCTCCTGGAGCTTCTCCTTGTCGTAGTCCGACGTGGTCTCTTCAATCTGTGCCTTGATCTGCGCCATGCGCGCCTTGATCTCCGCAGGCTTACCAGAGCCATCCACAATGGTGGTGTTGTCCTTGGAGGAGACCACGCGTCGCGCAGAGCCGAGATCCTCGGCGGTCACGCTGTCCAACTTGCGGCCAACCTCTTCGGAGATCACCGTGCCGCCGGTGAGCACCGCAATGTCGCGGAGCATCTCCTTGCGTCGGTCACCGAAGCCTGGCGCCTTCACCGCAAGCACCTGCACGGTGCCACGGATCTTGTTCACCACGAGGGTGGCGAGCGCCTCCCCGTCAACATCTTCAGCAACGATCAGGAGTGGTCGACCGGTGCCGACCGCCTTCTCGAGTGCAGGAAGTGCATCCTGCACTGCAGAGATCTTCTTGTCGGTGATGAGGATCGCCGGATTATCCAGCTGTGCCTCCATTCGATCTGCATTCGTGACGAAGTAGGCTGAGATGTATCCGCGATCGAACTGCATCCCCTCCGTGTACTCCTTGTCGAGGCCGAGCGACTGGCCCTCCTCAACGGTGATCACGCCATCCTTGCCGACCTTCCCCATCACTTCGGCGATCAGCTCGCCAACGCTCGGGTCTGCGGCGGAGATGGAGGCAACCGCGGCGATCTGCTCGCGCGTCTCCACCTTGCGGGAGTGCGCCTTGATCTCTGCAACAACGGCGGCAACCGCCTTGTCGAGTCCACGCTTGATCACCATCGGGTTTGCACCGGCGGCAACGTTGCGAAGGCCCTCGGTAACGAGCGCCTGACCGAGAACTACGGCGGTTGTGGTGCCGTCACCAGCAACGTCATCTGTCTTGGTGGCAACTTCCTTGAGAAGCTGCGCACCCATGTTCTCGAAGTGATCTTCCAACTCAATGTCGCGTGCAATCGTCACGCCGTCATTGGTAATGGTTGGTGCGCCGAACTTCTTGTCGAGAACCACATTGCGACCCTTTGGGCCGATCGTGACCTTTACCGTGTCGGCGAGCTTATCAATGCCGCGCTTGAGTGCGCGTCGTGCCGCTTCGTCGAAGACAACCTGCTTTGCCATTTTGTCCCTCTACTTTCTTTCTTTACTTCAACCTATTGATGAGTTGTGCTGAGCTTCGGTGCTATTCGACGATCGCGAGGATGTCCTTCGCGCCGACGATGAGGTACTCCGCACCGTCGAGCTTGAACTCGGTGCCGGCGTACTTCGCGTGGAGGACGCGATCCCCCACCTTGACGTCAATCGGCTCGCGCTTCCCGTCATCAAGGATGCGGCCTGGGCCGACGGAGACGACCTCTCCCTCTTGCGGCTTCTCTTGCGCCGTGTCAGGAAGGATGATCCCGCTCGCCGTCTTCTCGTCGCGCGGGACCGGCTTTACGACCACACGGTCGCCGAGGGGTCGGAGTGATGCCTTCTTCGCCATGGTTGACCTCCTGCTGGGCAGCAGGCACCGTGCCGGCTGCGGATTCTCACAGCGCGCACCATCCGTGCGCTTGGGTTGATGTTAGCACTCTCGCTTGGCGAGTGCCAACAGCACGCTCACGCTGAGCGTGGACTCCCATCTGTTCGAGGCCTGCTTCGTGGGAAGGCCCGGTCGTAGTTGGTACTGATCGCCTCGGCGAGGAGTTCGATCGATTCGTCCCGCCGCGCCGCGATCCAGGCGAGCGTGAGGGCAACGTTCGCTGGCTCATTTCGGTTCGGGTCTGGCGCTCCGGGCATGGCGAGCCACGGCGCGTCCGTCTCCGTCAGCAGTCGGTCGAGGGGGATGCCCCGAACCCAGTCAGCGGTGGCGCGCTCTTCAGGGCGGAAGACGAGACCCGAGAGTGAGACCACTCCGCCGAGCGCGAGCCCTTCGTTGATGTACTCAGCACTCCCTGAGGCACTGTGCAAGATGAACGGGGGGCGGTCTTGGAAGGCTGCGCGGCCACGCGCGGAGGTGATCGGTGACTCGTTCAGCGTCTTGATCAGCTGCCGTTGCGCATCGTCAGCGTCACCCGCAGATCGGCAGTGGAGGATCAGCGGCTTCCCAAGCTGTACGGCTACCTCAATGTGCGCTTCAAGGTTGGCCACCTGGTCGGAAATCGGCGCGAGGTTCCGCTTGGTGTCGATCCCCGTCTCGCCGATCGCCACAATCTCTGGCGCATCGGCCCCCTCCAGAAGTGCGGCTCGCTCGTGCGCCTCATCAGCGGCGTAATGCGGATGAATCCCGATCGCAGCATCCATCCACGGGTTCGCGCGCACGATCTCAAGTGCACCGCGTGAACTTACGGTACTCCACGATGGGACGAGGAGACGCGTCGCCCCAGCGGCAATCAGTCTCGCGATCACCTCTTCGCGATCGGCATCAAAGCGCTCGGCCTGAAGGTGGCCGTGCGCGTCAGTCAGCGGAAGGCGTGGGCTCATCAGCATCAAGTCGAGGGAAGAGTGGTGTTGGCTCACCGAGTGGACCGCTACGCGCTGCACTCCCCCACCCTGCAAGATCGCTTCGCGGGGTGGAACCGTGACCCGACGCGTCATACGGCCACTGATGGCCCAGCAGGCTCCAAATCTTCTCCGATACCGTCGGAATCACTGGAGCCGCAAAAAGTGCGACGAGTCGACACGCTTCAAGGAGATCACCGATCACACCAGCGAGTCGTGCCCGCGCCTCCGCATCGCCCGCCTTCGCCGCCTTCACCAACTCCCACGGCTTCTCTGCGTCCACATAGCGATTCGCGGCACCAACGAATTCCCACAGCGACCCGATCCACTCATGGAGCGCGAGGGTGTTCATCGCCTCCTCGCTCTTGCGGCGCGCAGACTCCCACTCAGCGGCGAGTGGCGATTCTCCCGCTGCACGCGGCGCTGGCGCGTCCACTCCAAACGCACGGCTTGCCAGTGTTGACGCACGATTTACGAGGTTCCCGAAGTCATTCGCAAGCTCTGCGTTGTAGCGGCGAATGATTGAGTCCCAACTCACATCCCCATCGCGATCAAACGGAACTTCACGCAACGCAACAAACCGAGCCCCATCCGCGCCGAGCGCAGCAACTGCGCTATCGGGATCAAGGAAGTTTCCGCGACTCTTGCTCATCCGTTCGCCGCTGGAGAGAAGCCATCCGTGCACCCAGATCTTCTTCGGCGCAGGGAGTCCAGCGCTCCATAGCATTGCCGGCCAGAAGACTGAGTGGAAGCGATTGATGTCCTTCCCGATGATGTGCAGATCCGCGGGCCACCATGGTGCTCCGCTCGGCTCTGCAGGGAACCCGGCGCCCGTGAGGTAATTGATCAGCGCGTCGTACCAAACATAGATTGTCCCCGCAGAAGGGTCACCGCTGCCGTCAGCGCTGAGCGCACTCCTCCCGTCTTCATGAATCGGGAAAGGGATTCCCCAGCTTCCGCCTTCACGACTAATGGAGAAGTCTTCAAGACCTTGGCGGATGAAGCCGAGCATCTCGTTGCGCCGATACTCAGGCTGTACGGGCGAGGGATCCTGAGTCAGCCACGCCTCCAGTCGTTCCTGGTACGCGCTGAGTCGGAAGAACCAGTTTCGCTCTTTGAGCCACTGAAGTGGAACACCTGGATGATTAGGGCAGACCGTCGCACTCCCCTCGCTGACCAGATCACCTGCTGCACGGAACCCTTCGTTTGGGCAGTACCACCCCTCATACGTTCCAAGGTAAATATCCCCAGCGGCGAACGATCGGCGCACCATCTCTTGTGCTGCGAGCGTATGGTCCGCATCTGTGGTGCGAATGAATCGATCCGGAGTGATCAGCAGCAGGGCCTCACTCTCCTTGAAGAGGGCCACGTTGCGATCAACGAAGGCTTTCGGCGAGAGCCCCTCCTCTTCTGCGCGGGCGGCGATGTTCACGGAGTACTCGTCGGTGCCAGTGAGGAAGCGGACCTCGTCGCCACCCATCCTCCGCCAGCGCGCGATGACATCCGCCCCAATCACCTCATAGAGCGTGTGCAGGCCAGGCTTGTTGTTTGCGTAGGCAATGGCCGTCGTCAGGTAGTACCGCATCGCGACCGAGTGTCGCACACGATACGTCCGCCGTATGCGCGCACGGGGATGCTTCGTGCACGGAGCGGGCTACAGCGCAGGGGGGAGACCCCTGGGGCCCGCCTCGAGAGAGGAGCGACGATGAACAAGGTGATGCTGGCGGGGAGGATGACCAAGCCGGTAGAGATCAAGTCCCTACCTTCGGGGAGCAAGGTTGCGGTGGGGAGCCTCGCCAGCCACGACTACCGAGGCGGCGAGGAGCGGACGGAGTTCCACCGCCTCGTCTTCTGGGAGAAGCTCGCGGAGATCGCGGCCACCCACCTACAGGCCGGGTCACTCGTTGCGATTGACGGGCGACTGAAGACGCATGAGTGGGAGAGTGAAGGGGCACGGCGGTGGATGACGGAGGTCATCGTTAACCGTCTCGAATTCCTCGGACCAAAGCCGCAGAGCGCAGAACCGGTTTCGCAAGGCGGCGAGCCGACTGATCTAAGCGAGGCGGAATACGGGGAAGAGATCGCTCCCGCACGCGCGTAACACTGGCGCGGCCGAGCGGTTACTCCCCCTCGGCCGCGTCGCGGTGCGCCAGCGACCAGAGTCGGCGCCTGTCGAGCTTCCACGCTGCCGCGATCGCTCGAACCGCGTCACTTCGAGAGGATCCTTCCGCGATGCGCTGCTCAACAGCCGCAAGCGCAGCGGGATACGCGCCGTCAACGTCGGATTCGGTGACATCCGCGATTGACTCACCGAGCACGATAACGAACTCACCGCGACCATCAACCGCTCCAGACTCAACGAGCCCTGCGAGCTCTGTGAGAGAGCCACGTCGGATCTCTTCATGCATCTTCGTAAGCTCCCGACAGAGCGCCGCGGGGCGGTCTGGACCAGCCGCATCCGCTAGATCCTGCAGGGTCGCAGCGACGCGGTTCCCCGCCTCATAGATCACGCTCGCGCGCTGATCCGCTGCGAGCGCGCCAATCGCACGTCGACGATCCGCACCGCTGCGCGGGAGGAAGCCTTCGAAGTTCCAACGGGCGCCAGCAACACCAGATGCGACCACGGCTGCGAGGAGCGCTGACGCGCCAGGGATAGGAACGATGCGGATCCCTGCCCCGATCGCCGCTCGCACAAGCTGCTGCCCAGGATCACTGATCAACGGGGTCCCAGCATCACTGATGAGCGCCACCGCCTCCCCTGCTAGGAGTCGCGCGATGATAGGCGCGATCCGATCCGCTTCATCAAAGCCAGGGAGCGATGTGGTCTCTGTGTTCACCTCAATGGATGAGAGCAGCACTCGTGCAACGCGCGAATCCTCCGCAAGGACAAGGCGTACTTCGCGCAACACGGCCACAGCTCGAGGCGAAAGATCGGCGAGATTTCCGATTGGCGTGGAAACGATGTGGAGCGCCCCAGGAGTCGCACCACCGCCTCGGCCGTCACTCATCATTTGACGACCGGTTCGCCGAACTACGTGGAAATCTTGGGGAAGGGGGGCATCTCCCGCTTGAACTTAGATGCAGCAATCATCCGCTGAATGCGTGCAACCAGCGCCTGATCAAATCCGTCTGCAACGACCGCATCGGCGCTCCCCCCTTGGTCAACGAGGCGGAAGAGGATGCGATCGAGCGTTGGGTAGTCAAAGCCACCCTCCCCTTCGTCGGTCTGGCCAGGCCAGAGGTCCGCGCTCGGCGCCTTTGTCAGAATTGCGTCGGGGACACCGAGATGAGCTGCGAGAGCGCGAACCTGACTCTTGTAGAGATCACCAATTGGATTGATGGCGCACGCGGCATCACCGTGGAGCGTGGTGTAGCCAATCATCGCCTCAGATTTGTTCCCTGTGCCCATGACGATGCCGTCATGGCGGGCAGACTCGTGATACAGCGTGATCATGCGCATGCGGGCAGCAATGTTCCCGCGCTGAATCGGCGTGATCGGCGTGCCGGCTGGCAGCGAAGCCTCAACGGCGTCCACGCCCGCACTGATCGGCACCTCTTCAACGCTGCACCCGAGCACGCTCGCAACGGCGAGAGCGTCTTCGCGAGAGCTTGCAGCAGATGTGCGGTACGGAAGAATGTACGTG
>JBBAWP010000031.1:0-12802 GCA_040397155.1 Candidatus Limnocylindrus sp. | reverse complement strand
CGGCGGTGGCAGCCTCTGGCATGTTCACCGTCTTGGAGATTGCGCCGGAGAGGAACGGCTGCGCCGCCGCCATCATGCGCACGTGGCCCATGTAATGGATTGAGCGCTGACCATTCTTCGCCTTGAATGCGCAGTCAAAGACCGAGAGGTGCTCGTCCTTAAGGCCCGGTGCCCCCTCAATCGTCTCCTGCTCGTCGATGTACTTGAGGATTGCGGCAACCTGCTCGGCGTTGTAGCCGAGCTTGGTCAGCGCCTCTGGGACCGTCTGGTTGACGATCTTGAGGAAGCCTTCACCAACAAGCTTCTTGTACTTGATGAGTGCGATGTCTGGCTCGATGCCCGTGGTGTCGCAATCCATCATGAAGGCGATCGTCCCGGTAGGGGCGAGCACGCTCACCTGGGCGTTGCGATAACCGTGCGCCGTGCCGAGCTCCAGTGCGCGATCCCACGCATCCGTTGCCGCCTTGGCGAGATCCTTCGGCAGGGTCGCCGTTGGAATCTTGTACGAGGCGTCTCGGTGCTTGCCGATCACACGCAGGAACGGCTTCTCGTTCTTCTTGTAGTCAATGAACGGTCCGCCGTGTGCCGCCGCCGTCTCGGCTGACTGCACGTAGGCCTCTCCGGTCATGATTGACGTGATCGCCCCCGCGAAGGCGCGCCCCTCGTCCGAGTCGTACGCCAGGCCACGGCTCATCAAGAGCGCGCCGAGGTTGGCGTAGCCAAGCCCGAGCGGTCGGAAGCGGTGGCTGTTCTCGTCGATCATCGGCGTTGGGTAGGAGGAGTTGTCCACGAGGATCTCCTGCGCCAACAGCGTCAGTCGTGAGGCGTACTTGAAGGACTCCACGTCAAACTCGCCGTCCTCGCGCACGAACTTCATCAAGTTCAGTGAGGCCAGGTTGCATGCCGTGTCGTTCAAGAACATGTACTCCGAGCAAGGATTCGAGGCATAAATGCGGTCCGAGTTGGAGGAGGTGTGCCAGTCATTAATGGCGGTGTCGTACTGAATCCCTGGGTCACCGCAGACCCATGCCGCCTCCGCCATCTTGCGGAAGACGTCACGTGCCTTCAGCGTCTCCACCGGCTCGCCGCTAACAACGGCGCGCGTCTGCCACGTGCCGTCGGACTCAACCGCCTGCATGAACTCGTCGTTCACGCGCACCGAGTGGTTGCCGTTCTGGAAGAAGATGGAGCCATACGCTTCGCCCGTGAAGCTGGCGTCATAGCCGGCCTCAATGAGTGCCCACGCCTTCTTCTCTTCGTTCACCTTGGAGTCAATGAACTCCACAACGTCTGGGTGCTGCACGTCGAGGATCACCATCTTTGCGGCGCGTCGGGTCTTACCACCCGACTTCACGACACCCGCGAAGGCGTCGAAGCCCTTCATGAACGAGACGGGACCAGATGCGGTGCCGCCGCCGCTCATCTTCTCCTTGGCGCTTCGGATTGGCGAAAGGTTGGAACCTGCGCCGGATCCGAACTTGAAGAGCATCGCCTCAGTCTTGGCGAGGTCCATGATGGAAGACATGGAGTCCTGTACGCCGTTGATGAAGCATGCGGAGCACTGTGGTCGCGCCTCAACACCAACGTTGAACCAGACTGGCGAGTTGAACGCCATCTTCTGATTGACAAGCAGGTGCGTCAGCTCTGCAATGAAAGCCGCGCGATCCTCTTCGGACTTGAAGTAGTGCTGCTGTTCCGCCCACGCATCAATCTGACCGGTAACTCGACCGATCAACTGGCGAACGCTTGTCTCTCGCTCTGGGCTTCCAACATGGCCGCGGAAGTACTTGGAGACAACAACGTTTGTGGCGAGCTGTGACCAGGAGGCGGGAACCTCAACGTCCTTCTGTTCGAAGACGCTCTTGCCACTCTCGTTGCCGATCGACGCGGTGCGCGTCTCCCATGCAATTTCGTCATAGGGGTGAACACCAGCGGTGGTCCAACGTCGTGGCCAGGCGAGTCCCTTGACACCCTTGCCATCAAAGCTCAACGGTGCAAGTGGAAGTGCTGCTGGTTTCTTCCCAGCGCTGATCTTCGAGCTTGCCTTCGTTGCGTCCACCAAACCGGCCATGGTTCGCTCCCTCTTCTGGCCCGGCAACGGGCCCCTCCCTCCCGTCACCCCAGCCAACGGCTGGGCGTACGGGTATTCGCGCTGTTTGCAGTGCGGAGGCGCATCGTATGCCGCCAGCGGCGCGCCGTCAACCCCTAAACCACAACATATGGTGGGGTGTACCAGGTTCGTTACAGCATATGTTGTGTTACAGGCCCCTGAGCGTGTTTGTTACAAAACGACCGCTTTGGGCCTGCCTCAGCCGACTTTGAGCCCGAGGAGGAGCTGTGGTTTTGGAGCGGGCTTACGGGGTCGGGAGGCCGGAATAGGTGTGCAGGCCACTGAACCAGAGGTTCCCTGAGTAGGTGACCAGGACGGCCAAGAAGCCGATCACGAGGAGGAGGGCGGCGGGTCGACCCTGCCAGCCGCGCTGGCTGCGCGCGTGTAGGTAGACGGCGTAGATCAGCCAGGTGGCGAGGGCGGCGGTCTCCTTTGGGTCCCAGCCCCAGAAGCGGCTCCAGGCGATCGACGCCCAGACCGAACCGAGAATCAGCATTCCAGCGAAGAGTGGGAAGCCAATGCTGACCGCCTGAAACGCGATTTGATCGAGTCGCTTTGCGGATGGGAGCCAGCGGAAGCGATCCTCATCGCCCTGCATCAGATGCGCAACGCCCGCGGCGAAGGCGAAGGCGAAGATCCCGTAGCTCAACATAGCGAGTCCAACATGGATCGTCAGTAAGAGCGGGTGCTGAAGTGCAGGGACAAGCTCCGTCACTTCGTTGGGGAGTGTGGCGGCGTAGGCGAGTAGTCCGAGTGCAAGGCCGATTGCAATGACGCCGAGTGCGCGCAGTCTCCCGCGGCGATCAAAGTAGATTGTGGCGGCGCAGATGCCGAATGCGAATGCGATGCTGAACTCATAGAGGTTCCCCCATGGTCCGCGCCCAACGATCAGCGCGCGGAGAAGGAGCGACGCGCCAATCGCAAACGTCCCAACGGTGAGGAGAGCGCCACCTGCATCGCCGGCGAAACTGCGGCGATCAGACTCTTCTGCCTCACCACCGCTCAGCGCCCGTCCGAGTGATCCGCTAATCGCAGTGGTTGACGCGAGTGAGGGGCTCAGCGGTGCGCGCAGCGCGCGATCATTTGAGACGAGCAGTGCGAGGTGTGTGATGAGAAGTGCGAAGGCGGCAACCAGTGCGATACCGCCGACAACGGTGAGATAGAACGAGAGGGTCTCCACCCTTACGCGCGAGCCGCGCCGCCAGGTGGCGGACCGGCGGGGCGTTCAATCTGGACGCGGGGGCGCACCCGAATCTCCATGCCGCAGGCGCTGCAGCTCGTCATCTCGGCGAGGCGCACGGCGCTGCAGCCGGGGCATGCGAGGAGGAGGGGCTCACCCGTGATTGAGCGTGTCGCCCCCACTGGGTAGAGGGCCGCGGCGCGGGCGTCATACGGTCGACCGGCTGGGTAGAGCGGCCGCCCTTCAGCGTCACGCTCAGGGGGGGTCGGGGTGGCGTCGGCGTACGTAAGTTGTGCTCGGCGTTTGGTGAGTGCAACCAGGCCCCAGCCACCACCCGTGGCGAAGAACCAGAGGAGGACGAGGGGTGCAATGAAGAGCGGGAGGAGGACGATCAGCGCCCCCCAGTCTGGGGTGATGATGAGCGCGAGGAGTTTCAGCAGTTCATCAATCATGTGCTGATTCTAGCGTTCACGTGGTGGGCGCGCCGACGGGCCACGCTTCTTCGTTGCCCCACGCCCAGGCTGCCAGCGGCGCTCTTCCGGCCCCTCATCCTTCCCCGCCTCACCCTCAAACGACTTGGCTGGACGCGCGCCACCCCGACCGAACCCTCCTGTTGCGCGGGTGGAGGTTGGGGTGATGGTGTTCCCGGTGATTCGATCGCGGAAGTATCGCGCGGTGATCGTGGATGCGCCGAGGCGACGCGCGCGATCGCGTAGCTCGCGGTCATCGGTGACCACAATGATGCGGTCTGCACGACTCAACTCTGGACGACCCACCGCCTCAATGATTCGATCATCAGCGGAGCGCCCGCCGCCATCCCGAAAAACTTCGAGCTTGGCGTTCTGCGGGAGCGAGCGGTGGATCGCAGACTCATACGCGCGCAGTCGCACCTCATCCCAGCCGCCAACAAGGTTGTTGCCGTCTACCAAGACGCGCTCCGCTCGCGCGAGCAGCTTCCACTCCTGATCTACCATCTCACCATGCTCCTCTGCGTTGACCTTGACGGCGTCCTCTACCGCGGCAGTGACCCGATCCCCGGGGTCGGCGCACTTCTGACGGAGCGCGTTGCTGCGGGTGACCGCGTCGCCTACATCACCAACAACAGCTTCCTTCGTCAGGCTGAGTATCGCGCGCGGATTGAATCGTGTGGTGGGCCCTTCGCGACCGCCTCGCTCCTGACGGCGGTTGGCCTCACCGCGGCGCGCTTTCGTGAAGCGGGCGTGCGGCGCGTCCTCGTCTATGGTGCGCCAGGCCTCGTGGATGAACTGCGGGCGGCGGGCCTTGATGCGCGAGCCACTGCCGACATCCTGAGTGAGGAAGCACTTGCTGCGTGGGGTGCAGAGGGGGTCTGCGTCGGGCTCCATCGCAGCGCCACGGAGCGGGAGCTCCTCCTCGCCGCCACCGCGCTCCGCGCGGGCGCACGCTTCATCACACCAAACCGCGACGCCAGTTACCCCGATCCAGGTGAGCTGACGCCTGGGACAGGCGCCGCCGTCGCGGCACTTGAGGTGGCGAGTGGTGTGCAGGCCGAGGTGGTGGGGAAGCCTGCGCCAGATCTGATCAGCACTGCGGCGCGTGACGCGAACATGGCGCTTGATCGTGTGGTGATGATCGGCGACTCGCTAGAAACAGACATTGCCGCCGCAGGAGCCGCGGGCGTTCGATCCATCTTGATGTTGACCGGCGTCACCAGTTCTGATGATGCGGAACGTGCCGCCGCACTGGGTGGCAGCACGCGACCAACACGTGTCGCGCGGGACGCTGAAGAACTTGCGCGGATCTTGGCGGAGCTGCGAGCGAGCTAACCGCCAGCGAGTGCAGTGAGCGCGATGTTCGTCCCGAAGGCGATGATCAAAAACTGACCGACCAGTCGCGTCGCGCTGACGGCGCGTTCTGGCAGTAGTCGCCCCGCCGCTGCACCGATCGCGCCGAGTAGCAGCTGCCACGAGAGGCTCGCCCCCGCCGCGCCAACGGTGAACGCCACGGCAAGTAGCGGATCACTCCCGATTCCGGGGAGCCCCACCGCGAGTGCAAGAAAGTAGAGCACCGTTGCGGGGTTCAACGCGGTGAGCACAATAAATCGCAGATAGAGTTGCATCGCGCTGCCGCGGACGCGGGGATCGTTTGGGTTTGCAACTTCGCCACGGCGCCCCCGCCAGAGCACGTAGAGACCACGCACGCCGATTGAAATCAAGACGACCCCTGAGAGGACCTGAAGCGGGAGGAGGACGCTGGCGAGGATCTGACTGAGCACACCGCCAATAAAGAGGGCCGTCACGCAGTAGATCAGGTCCACGGTGGCGGCCCCCGCCCCTGCGGCGAATCCGCGGCGAAGTCCCCCCGCCATCCCCGCCTCAATAATGAGCACCGCGATCACACCCACGGGGACTGCGATCGCGTAGCCTGCGAAGATGCCAGCGAGGAGAGCGGCGTTCATCGCCGCATCATAGAGTTTGGGTGAGCAGAAGGGGGGTAGAAATGGCGCGAATCTTTCTCACGGGCGGGTCGGGCTTCGTAGGGAGTCACGTTCTCCCTGCACTCCTGGAGGCTGGCCATCAGGTCGTGGCGCTCGCGCGAACCCCGCGCGCTGCAGCGGCGATCTCGCAACGCAACGCCGCCCATGCGGCGCGCCTGACGACACGCATCGGCGACGTCACGGATCCAGCAACGCTCCCCGCCGCCCTCGCTGGCTGCGACGCCGTCGTGCACCTCGTGGCGCTCCCGCGCGACTGGAAGAAAGGCGCTGACCTCTTGCGCGTCAATACGGCTGGGACTGAGTCGCTGATCGCAGCGGCATCCGCTACTGGAGTCACGCGCTTCGTGCATCTCGGCGCACTCGGCGTGCAGGATCGAGAGGAGCTTCACTACGCGAAGTCAAAGGCGCGTGCGGAGCGCGCCGTCCGCGAGTCTTCGCTCAACTGGACAATCCTCAAGCCGAGCCTCATCTGGGGTGAGCGCGATGGTTTCTTCAATATTGTTGCAGCGCTCGTCAAGATTCCAGCCCCCGCGGTTCCGGTCCCTGGGAACGGGAAGAGTCGCTTCCAGCCGGTTTGGGTAGGCGACGTCGCCCGTGCGGTCGTGCAGGTACTTGGCGATCCAAGGAGCGTTCGCCGCTCGTATGAACTCGGTGGCCCTCGCTACTGGACTTACACCGAGATCACTCAAGAGGTTGCCCGTGCACTCGGCAAGCGGCGCATCGTGATCCCAATGCCAGTGCCACTGATCAGCCTTGTCGCGGGGGCCTCCGAAGCGATCCGACTCCCATTCCCTGTCGCAACAGACCAGTTGCGACAGTTGGCACTAGATAACATCGGGGCAACGGACGCCGTTGAGCGCGAGCTCGGTTTCGTTCCGCGAGATATGGGGGGTCGGCTCAGCTACCTGCGCCGCAAGATCTCCCAGCAGTAGCGAGGGGGAATCTATGCGATTCAACGTCAGCGCAAGCGGATTCAGCGGAGCAACGGGGCGCGGCGGAGTGCTCGCAGCCCCGCTGATTAAAGAGAAGGGCCAGTCGGCACATTCCACAGAGATTGATCGCCGCAGTGGCGGCCAACTCACGGCGCTTCGTGCCGTTGGGGAGGGGAGCGCGACGCGCTTCCACTTCTCTTCGTCTCCAGCCGGAACCCTCCCCGCCGACCAGGTGCTCTTCGCCGGTCTCGGCAGCGCGGAGAGCCTCGATCGCCAGGCGATCGTTCGCTGGGCGGCGGCGGTCACGCGCAAACTTGCAGGGCGAAACATCCGTCGGCTCGTCATTGACGCCGCACCGATGGTTGCGGCACTGAAAGGCGCCTCTCCTGCACTTCGCGCAAACGGTGGTGCGTCGTTCGGTGAAGGGATCAACGCGTCGTCGAAGGTGAAGCTTGACGCCGCAGTGCTCGCCGTTGAGTTGATTGTTCGCGGTGTGATTGAAGGATCATTTCATGAAGGCCTGGACGGGAAGAGTCAGGTCGATGCGTTTCCTGCGCCACTTGAGAGCGTCGAGATCCTCCTTCCAACAGGGAGTGATCTAACAGCGGCGAAGGCGGCGGTACGGCGCTCCGAGATCATCGCCGACGGCACGGTCCGCACGAAGCGCTGGGCGAACCGTCCGGCGAATGAGATGCCGCCGCTCGGCATTGCAGAAGAGGCGCGCGACCGCGCACGCGCCGTCGGGCTTCGCGCGCGAATCATTGGCGCACGTGAACTTGAGCGCATGGGCGCTGGCATGCTGATGGCGGTTGGACGCGGTTCAGAGAACCCTCCGTGCATGGTCGTCCTCTCTGGCGGCGCACCCCGCGCGAAAGATCCGCTCGGTCGCCGCCTCGCCATGGTTGGCAAGGGCGTCTGCTTTGACACTGGTGGAATCTCGATCAAGCCTGCAGACGGCATGGAAGAGATGAAGATGGATAAGAATGGCGCGATCGCGGTACTCGAAGCAGCGGCTACCGTTGCACAACTAGATCCCGGTCGCGTGATCCATGCCGTCGCCGCCTGCGTCGAGAACATGCCTTCCGGACACGCCACGCGCCCAGGCGACGTGGTGACCGCGCTGAACGGGAAGCGCGTGGAGATCACGAACACCGACGCAGAGGGGCGCCTCATCCTTGGCGATGCGCTGCACTTTGCGGAGCGAGACCTTGGCGCAACGCACCTCATTGACGTGGCAACGCTGACGGGGATTGCGTACTCCGCGTTCGGCGGCGAGATTGCGGGGAGCTGCGGGACCGACCCTGCCTTCTTGGATGAGGCACACCTCGCGGCGCGACGCGCAGGCGAAGTGCTCTGGCCGTATCCGCTCGCCGATGCCTATATGAAGAACATGGATACGTGGTCGGCTGACATGCAGAACTCAGGGACACGCGAGGCGTCGTTGATCCGCAGCGGCCTCTTCTTGCGCGAGTTCACGACCGTGCCGTGGGTGCACCTCGACATTGCGGGGACCGCATATCGCCGGTCAACAGCGCCGTGGGCGGGTCGCGGATCCACGGGCTCCGCGCATCCAACGCTTGTTGAGCTGGCCATGGGGGGTGGCGTCCGCCGCTAAGGCTGATACGCTGCCTTCCAGAACGACTGGAGGCAGCGATGGTAGCCCGCACTGCTCCGAGCCGAATACTGACGACGTGGCGAGCGCGCCTTGCTGCGCTCCTCGTTGCCCCACTCCTTGTCGTTGGCCTCGGCTTCAGTAACGTTTCACCGGTTCGTGCCGACCAGCTTGACGACGCACTCGCACGGCAGAAGGAGCTCGCCGCGCAACTTGCTCAGCAACAGAAGGCACTGAACGCGCTCATTGCACAACAGAAAGACCTTGAGTCGCAGCTGAAAGCAACTACCGCCGCGCTTGCAAAGAACACCGCCTCGCTCGCCAACATCACCAGTGAGGTCACTCGACTCTCTGCGGTCGTCGAAAAGGCGAAGAGGGAACTCCAGACCCTGGAATCCGAGGTGAACCGTCTCGATGCGGAGATCTCTCGTCTGGTGCGCCAACAGGAGGAGAAGGCGCGCGACCTTGCCGCACGGCAGGCGATCCTCGCCGCGCGCATCAGGGAGGCGTACATCGCCGACCAAACACCGCCACTCTGGACGCTCCTCTCCAGTCAAACCTTCACCGACCTCCTGATCGACCTCGCCGGATTCTCCGCGCTTGGAAAGGCTGACGTCTCCCTTGCAGACGGCATTGCTCGCGATGCGGCGCGCCTCGCCGCGATTGAAGAGCAGGTTCGACAGAATCGGGCCGAGACGGAGAAGTTGCGCCGCGCCGCAGCCGCACAGAAGGCGGCGCTCGACAAGCAGGTGAAGCTCCTGGAGGCTGCGAAGGTGCGTCTCGCCGCCGCGATCGCGGCACAGAAGAAGGCGATCGCCGCGCAGAAGGCGGCGATGGATCGCGTGCTCAACGACAAGGCACGTCTCGCCGCAGCGGTTGCCGCGCTGAAGGCGGAGGAGGCGCAGGTCAAGTCAATTGTTGATCGATTGCTGAAGCAGCAGTTCGGATCAACGCTCCCGATCCTCTACCAGGGTGGGTGGACGTGGCCGATCGCGCGCACTGCGGCCGGATTCGTGCAGCCGAAAAACGGATATCGGCCATACATCTCCCAGAAGTTTGGGTGTGTCAGCTGGAAGATTTATCCGCGAAGCGGAAGTTGCCCATCATCGAGACCGTACTTTCACAACGGCGTGGACATCTCCGCTCCGGCAGGGACACCGATCTATGCGGCCGCGACGGGGAAGGTAATGATCGCTGGCACCTGTTCGTACTGCGTGGTTTGGAGAGGGATGCGGCGACTCGCCTGGGTCTGGATCGCGCACAGTAAGTCTATGGTGAGCATCTATGGGCACGTGGGAGACGGTTCGCGGAGTAGCGAGCCGCGTTGGCGCGTCAGCGCAGGTGATTACGTCACCGCAGGACAGCTGATCGCATTCGTTGGCTCAACGGGAAATGTGACCGGACCGCACCTTCACCTCTCCATGTTGAACGGCGGCAAGTATGTCTGTATCCAGAAGTACCTCCCAGGCGGCGCCTGCCCCGCGGACTAGCGCGGCCATGCCAGGCGCAGCGGAGATCCCCGCACTTCTCACCTCCTTCGGCATCACCACCGCTGCGCCGCATCGACGCGAAGACGCAACGGTCTGGGACCTTGAACTGGACGGGAACGTTCGGCGCGGGTTGCGCGTTAGCTTGATCCATGACGCGCGCCCAGGTGGTGCGCTGATGGTCTGGGCACACCTTGCACCACCGCTCGGCGACGGCCTTCGTGCCGCGTATCGTCGCCTCTTGCAGTGGAATGATCGCTTCCCGTTTGCAAAGTTTGCGATTGCTGAAGATGGCCGCCCCACGCTAAGTGTTGAGCTGCGCGCCGCGGACGCCACGCCCGAGCAGGTGCGAGACGCACTCGCCCGGGTGCTCCTCATCGCCGATGCGCTGGTCAGCGAAACGGCGGAGTGGATCTGGATTGGCGGGAAGGTGCCGCCAGATCCCGGCGGTGAACGAAGGAATCGCCGTCTGCTCGCAGGTGCAGGAGATCTCGGCGAGCGACTCGAGGGGTAACGCATCGCGCTCGGATCACCGCAAGAGGCGCGGCTACACTGGGCAGATGCCAGAGCTTGATCGCCCCACGCGACCCGTCCCGGCCCCCCTGCCAGCCGTCTTGAGCGGCGAGAACGCCGACGTCTACTTCCTTCGTACGCAGCAGGTGCTGCGCAGTGACGGGCGAAACCCGATCGTCACCATGGAGGCCTTCTGCCGCAAGGAGGGCGCCACCCTCTGCGGCATCGATGAGGTGAAGGGTCTCCTCGCGGTGGCACTCCACGAGGAGGCGGCGGCCGGCCGAGCGACCGTCTGGGGGCTTCGTGATGGCGATGTGATCGGCGCCAAAGAGGTGGTGCTCCGCATCCGTGCGCCGTATCTCAGCTTTGCCCACCTAGAGACCGCCTACCTCGGCGCCATGGCGCACGGCACCGGCTGGGCGACCGCCGCGCGCGCCATCGTTGATGCGGCGGCACCGACCCGAGTGATCGCATTCGGTGCACGGCACGTGCACCCGAACGTTGCGGATCGACTCGATCACGCAGCGTTGATTGGCGGTGCACAAGGTGCGTCCACCTCAGCGGCAAGTGCGCGTCACGGGATCGCTCCAGTTGGCACCATGCCCCATGCACTCGTCCTGATTTACGGTGACACCGTGGAGGCGGCACTCGCATTTGATCGGGCCATGGAGAGCGACGTGCCACGTATCGTGCTTGTTGACACCTTTCGTGATGAAGCCGAAGAGTCAGCCCGTGTCGCCGCCGCGCTCGGTGATCGACTGGGCGGCGTTCGACTCGACCGCGCGAGTGAGCTGGGTGGCGTGACACCCGAACTTGTCGCAGAGGTGCGCGCCGCGCTCGATGGTGCGGGCGCAACCAGCGCGAAGATCGTGATCTCTGGCGGGCTCACGGTGGAGCGGATCGCGCAGTTCAAGGCGGCCGGGTCAGCGGTTGATACGTATGCGGTGGGGAGCGCGATCTCTGGCACCCGACCGATCGACTTCACCGCGGATATTCATGACATTGACGGGACGCCGATTGGAAAGCGCGGCCGCGCCAGCGGTTTGACAGAGTCTCCGCGTTTGCGCGAAGTTGATCTCGCTGCGTGGCGCGAAGCGATGCTGAAAGGATAAGGAGACTCCCAACATGCCACTCACGATCAGTAGTCCAGCAGCAGAGGCGCGAGACCTCCTCACGCAGGCGGAGGCCGCAGCACGTGCAGCGGCGGTAAGTGGCGTCTCCTATTCCATCCGACTCGGGCTCACCGCTGGATCTGCGTCGTTCACGGGGCGCGCCGAGGTTCGCTTCACGCTTGCTCAGTCAGCGGAAGGCCCGATCTTCCTCTGCTTCCGAGGCCAGACGATTCAGGCCATGCGCCTCAACGGGAGTGACGTAGCAACGCCAGCCTGGAACGGATATCGACTCACCCTTGATCAGGGTCTCTTGAAGCGCGGGGCGGAGAATCGGCTTGAGGTTGAGTACGAGAACGCCTTTGACACGGGTGGCGACGGGGTCTTCCGCTTCGTAGATCCGGAAGATAGCGCCGAATACATCTACACAAACTTTGAGCCGTACGAGGCGCACCGCATGGCACCGCTCTTTGATCAACCAGACATCAAGGCGCGACTCACGCTTGAGGTGCTCGCCCCATCTGAGTGGGTAGTGTTGGCGAACGGCGCCGAGCGAGCCGCCGGACCCGTTGAGGCTGACGGGCGTACGTTGCGCACCTTTACTGAGACGCCACCACTCTCCACCTACCTCTTCGCAATGACCGCAGGTGCATTCGTCGGCGAGCGACGTGGGCTGCGCCTCCCTGGTCGCGCAGAGGCCATCCCTGTCGGCCTCTGGTCGCGGCGCTCGCTCGCCACACACCTTGAACACGACCGCTTCCATGAGATGACGGAACAGGCGTTCCTCTATTTCGGCGCGCTCTTCGGACGCGAGTACCCGTTCGACAAGTTGGATCACGTCTTTGCGCCGGAGTTTGCAACTGGTGCCATGGAGAATGTCGGACTGATCATTTATCACGAGCAATATCTCTTCCGGAGTCGCCCAACTGCAAGTGACATCACCAGCTTGACGGAGGTGGTCTTCCACGAGATCGCGCACATGTGGTTCGGCAACCTCGTCACGATGCGATGGTGGGACGACCTCTGGCTCAATGAGTCATTCGCCACCTACGTGTCGTACCTCTGCCTGACGGAGGGTGCACCGTACCCTGATGCGTGGCGTGACTTCAATGTGCAGCTGAAGGGATGGGCGCTCCGCGAAGATGATGCGCCAACCACACATCCGATCGCGGGGAGTGTCCTCGATACCGATCAGACCTTCCTCAACTTCGATGGGATCACCTACGGAAAGGGGGGCGCAGTCCTCAAGCAGCTCGGCGCACGTCTCGGTCGTGAAGGGTTTGCTGCGGGACTTCGCCTCTACTTCCAGCGCCACGCATTCGCGAACGCAACCCTCGCCGACTTCCTCGCCGCACTCGAGGAGGGGAGCGGCGTGCCGCTCGC
>JBBAWP010000030.1:0-12878 GCA_040397155.1 Candidatus Limnocylindrus sp. | reverse complement strand
CCGCACCGTTGGTGCCGGCTCCATCACGAAGATCACCGAGTAACCGATGGCCAAGGCAGAGAACCGACCAACGCTGCAGCTCGCATGCACGGAGTGCAAGGAGCGGACGTATACAACGCGCAAGAACAAGCGCAATGATCCGAACCGCCTTGAGCTCAACAAGTACTGCCCGCGATGTCGCGTGCAGCGCTTGCATCGCGAGACGAAGTAGTTTGGGGTTTATCAGTTAGGGGCGTAGCTCAATTGGTAGAGTACCGGTCTCCAAAACCGGTTGTTGTCGGTTCGAGTCCGGCCGCCCCTGCCAGCCTCTCGGCGAGAGCCGCAGAGGGCGACATGAGAGAAGTAAGGAGCAGAGAAGCGTGAAGTCAATCAGGAAGTTCCTGGCCGAAGCGTTCTCCGAACTGCGCAAGGTTGCGTGGCCGAACGCGCAGCAGGTGCGCGTGTTGACGGTGCTCGTCTTTGCCGCGTCCATCTTCGTCGGCTTCTACATCGCCTTCTGGGACCTTCTCTTCACTGAGCTCTTGAAGCTCGTCAACCCCGCCTGATCAGCCTACGAGCGAGGAGTAGAACGTGAGCGAAACCGCTGACATCACGACAGAGAAGAGCGCACCAACGGTCAAGCGACACTGGTACGCCATCCACACCTACTCAGGATTTGAGAACAAGGTGAAGGCGAACCTTGAGCACCGCATTGAGTCCATGGACATGAAGGACCGCATCTTCCAGGTGGTTGTCCCCATGGAAGACGAGATCCAGATCCGCGGCGGTGTGCGCACGACCGTTCAGAAGAAGATCTATCCGGGCTACGTGCTCGTGGACATGTACATGGAGCCGGAGAGCTGGTACGTGGTGCGCAACACGCCAGGCGTCACGAGCTTCGTCGGCGGATCCGCCATCCCAGGGATGAAAGCCGACCCCGTCCCCCTGACCGAGACAGAGGTGAAGCAGATCCTGCGACAGCTCGGTGTTGGCCAGGCACCAACTGTCAAGGTGGCATTCATCAAGGGTCAGTCAGTCCGCGTCACCGACGGACCATTCTCAGACTTCGTTGGCACGGTTGAAGAGATCGATGCCGAGCGAAGCAAGGTGAAGGTCCTGGTATCAATCTTCGGCCGTGAGACGCCGGTCGAGCTCGACCTGCTTCAGGTCGCAAAGCTGTAACGAGAGAGCAGGAGGAGCGAGAACATGGCACAGAAGATTCGCGCAACCGTCACGTTGCAGCTGCCAGCAGGCGGCGCAACCCCCGCGCCGCCAGTCGGTACGGCACTCGGGCCCCACGGCATCAACATCGTGGAATTCACGAAGTCGTATAACGAGAAGACGGCTGATCGCAAGGGCGAGGTCATCCCAGCGGTGATCACGATCTTTGAAGATCGCTCATTCACCTTCATTCTCAAGACGCCACCGGCTGCGGACATGATCCGCAAGGCGGCTGGAATTGAGAAGGGTGCTGGCGACCATAAGGCCGGCAGCGCAGGGAAGATCACCAAGGCGCAGGTCTTGGATATCGCCCAGAAGAAGATGGTCGACCTGAATGCCACAAGCATTGAGGCCGCCTGTTCAATGATCGAGGGGTCCGCCCGTTCAATGGGAGTAGAGGTCGTCGCCTGACGATCGCCGCAACCCCGCGGTGAAGGGGGAGGCCGAAGGCGGCCGATAAGGAGGAAACAAGATGGCAAAGCACGGAAAGCGTTATCTCGAAGCGGCAAAGTTGGTTGACCCTGAGAAGCAGTACGCCCCACTTGAGGCGGCCGCCCTGGTGAAGAAGACCGCGAACACCAAGTTTGATCAGACGGTTGAGGTGCACATTCGCCTCGGCGTCGACCCGCGTCAATCAGAAGAGGCGGTCCGAGGCACGGTAGGCCTGCCGCACGGCACCGGTAAGCGCGTGCGCATCGCCGTCTTCGCCCAAGGGGAGAAGGCGCTTGAGGCCACGAAGGCTGGCGCCGATGAGGTTGGCGCTGCCGACCTTGTTGCCAAGGTTGATGGTGGCTGGCTTGACTTCGATGTTGCCATCGCCACTCCAGACATGATGGGCCAGGTCGGCAAACTCGGAAAGGTGCTTGGCCGCAAGGGCCTGATGCCGAACCCAAAGGCGGGGACGATCACCATGGATCTCGAGCGCACGATCGGTGAGCTGAAGTCCGGACGTGTGGAGTTCAAGCTAGACAAGTCGGCGATCATCCACCTCGGCTTCGCCAAGGCGAGCTTCAGCGAGGAGCAGATCGTGGGCAACCTCGGCGCACTCCTTGAAGCGATCAACCGCGCCAAGCCAACCGGTCTCAAGGGGACCTACATCAAGGGCGTGAGCATCTCCGCAAGCATGGGGCCTGGCATCGCCGTTGACGTGCCTGCCCTCTTGGCTGCGGCGAGCTAGCGTCTAGCGGGAGCCCTCGCTTCGGGGTAGACTCCCACTCCGCGCCGATCCGGTTGATCGGCACGAAACAGAGCGCCCTGGTGGAGACGCCAGGGAGATGAAATACGACGATTCGCCGAAGAGAGCGTGTGATCCTGGCCTTGCGGTCAGGAACCTAAGTCGCTCCGCAGGCAGTTGAGTGATCAGCTGGCGGTGGGGTGGGCACGCAGAGGCAGGGTTCCTAGCGCGTGGAGCGCGGCCCCCTGTGACGCGGACCGTTGCAGGGGTGCCAGCAGCACCCGCCGAGGCGCACCGGCATGTGCGCCCAAGCTAGGAGGAACCGTGCCAACGCAGAAAAAGCGCGACACGATCGACACGCTCCGAACGGAGTTGTCGGGCAGCCGTGGGCTGATCCTCTCGTCCTACCGTGGGTTGACGGTCTCGGAATTCGCCGCGATCCGTACAACGCTGCGGGCGCAGGGGATCACGTATCGAGTGGTGAAGAATCGCTTGATGCGCGTCGCTGCGAACGAGCTCGGCAACACGACGCTTCCGGACCTTCTCAAGGGTCCAACGGCGATCGCGTTCGGCTCTGGTGACGAGGCGGTCCTTGCGAAGACGGTACTGGGCGCCTTGAAGGCGTATCCGGCCGTTGAGGTTCGGGGAGCGGTGCTGGGTGAGGCGATCCTCAACCTTTCGCAGCTCACTGCGCTCTCAAAGCTCCCGACCCGCGAAGTGCTCCTCGCCAAGGTGGCGGGCGCCTTCCAGGCACCAGTCCAGAAGGTGGCGTTCCTGTTTGCAGCCCCGCTGCAGAAGGCGGGCTACGCACTGGGCGCGTACAAGAGCAAGCGCGAGGCCGAGGCGGCCTAATCCAGCCCGCATGGGCGTGAATAAAACCATTGATCAGCCTCATGGCTGAAGAAGGAGAGAGAAATGTCGAAGCTCACTACTGACCAGTTGCTCGAGGCCGTCAGCGAGATGACCGTGCTTGAGCTTTCCGAGTTCGTCAAGGCGTTCGAGGAGAAGTTCGGCGTTAGCGCCGCGGCTCCAGTTGCGGTGGCGGCAGCCCCTGCGGCTGGTGGTGGTGGTGGCGACGCTGCCGCTGCAGGCGGGGATACCGTCAGCGCCATCCTTTCGGACGTTGGCGCCAACAAGATCCAGGTGATCAAGGTGGTCCGCGAGCTCACCGGTCTCGGCCTCAAGGAGGCGAAGGACCTGGTGGACGCAGCCCCGAAGGCCATCAAGGAAGGGATCGCCAAGTCCGAGGGGGAGAAGATCGTTGCCGCCCTCGCCGAGGCGGGCGCAAAGGTCGAGCTCAAGTAGTCTCGATTCTGTAACAATCGTTGGTGGAGCCCCTCTCACCCCGCCAGTAGGCGGGTGGGGAGGGGCTTCCGCTTCCCCTCCGCTTGCCCTTCCGCTTGCCAAGTGATAGGGAACTAGGCTAGGCTCACCCTTCGCTCGATCGCGACCATATTGCCGAAGGAGCTGCCGCATGCCTTCTCGCACCAACCGCGCTGGCTCGACCGGTAACCGAAAGTTCTACTCACGTATTCCAGAGATCCTCGAGATCCCAAACCTTATTGATCTTCAGACCACATCATTCGCCGCATTTGTCGGCCCTGAGTGGATCCCTGGCGCGACACCGCTGCCGAAGGGGACGAAGACATTCCTCGCTGAACTGCTTGAGGAGATCAGCCCAATCCGCGACTTCACTGGCAAGCGTATGGAGCTTGCCTTCCTTGATTACGAGTTCAAGGATCCGAAGGTGAACGAAGAGGATGCGCGTACAAAGGACGCAACCTACGCGCGACCACTCATGGTCACCGCTGAACTAAAGATCCTTGAGACGGGTGAGATTCGCAGCCAGCAGATCTACATGGGCGACTTCCCATGGATGACGAGCCAGGGAACATTCATCATCAATGGAGCGGAGCGCGTTGTTGTATCGCAGCTCGTTCGTTCACCAGGAGTCTTCTACACCGACACCGTCGATCCAGTTTCGGGTCGTGCGCTCTGGTCGGCGAAGGTCATTCCAAATCGCGGCGCGTGGTTGGAGTTTGAGACGAGCGGCAAGGATCAACTTTACGTGAAGGTAGACCGGAAGCGAAAGCTTCCCGCCACCTCGCTCTTGCGTGCGGTCGGCTACGAAACGAACGACGAGATTGCGGGCCTCTTCTCGCGCATGCCGAGCAACCCGGAGCATCCATATGTTGCCAACACGCTGGAGAAGGACACGACCGCAACTCGTAGCGAAGCGCTCGTTGAAGTCTACAAGCGACTGCGACCAGGCGATCCACCCACCGGCGACAATGCCCGCTCGCTCGTTGAGAATCTCTTCTTCAATGCACGACGATACGACCTTGGTCGCGTCGGTCGCTACAAGTTCACGCAGCGACTCAAGGAGACCGCCGGTCTCATGAACCTTGAGCTGCCAGGCGATGCAACGCGCACACTGACGCGCGAAGATCTCGCCGCGATTGTTGGTCACCTGATCATTGCGAACGAGGGCGGCGCACATCGAGACGTCACCGACCACCTTGGCAACCGCCGCGTACGCGCCAACGGCGAACTGATCCAGAACGCCTTCCGCGTCGGCCTGCTGCGAATGGAGCGCGTCATCAAGGAGCGCATGACCATTCAAGAAGACGACAAGGCGACGCCGAGCGCGCTCGTCAACGTGCGTCCAGTGGTTGCGGCCATGAAGGAATTCTTCGGCGGTTCACAGTTGAGCCAGTTCATGGATCAGACGAACCCACTCGCCGAGCTCACCAGCAAGCGCCGCCTCTCCGCGCTCGGCCCAGGCGGCCTCTCGCGCGAGCGCGCCGGCTTCGACGTCCGCGACGTCCACCACAGCCACTACGGCCGAATCTGCCCAATTGAGACACCGGAAGGTCCGAACATTGGACTGATCGGATCGCTGGCGACCTTCGGTCGCGTCAACGACCTCGGCTTCATTGAGACGCCCTACCGCCGCGTGAAGGAGGGTCGCGTCACTAATGACGTGGTCTACCTCCCAGCGGACGAAGAGGAGCGCTTCGCGATCGCCCAGGCGAACGCTGAACTCGACGAGAACTCGCACCTCGTTGGCGAGCGCATCTACTGCCGCAAGGGCGAAGGCTTTGAGTTGGTTGAGCCGTCCAAGGTTGAGTTCATGGATGTCTCGCCGAAGCAGGTCGTCTCCGTGGCGACCGCGCTCATCCCGTTCCTTGAGCATGACGACGCCAACCGCGCACTCATGGGTTCGAACATGATGCGGCAGGCGGTGCCGCTGATCTCGCCGAACGCTCCTGTGGTCGGCACTGGCGTTGAGGGTCGCGCGGCGCGTGACTCCGGCCAGGTGGTGATCGCCCGTCGAGCAGGCGTGGTCACCTCCGTTGCGGCCGACCTGATCGTTGTCGAGCCCGATGAGGCGTCGAGCAAGAAGGATATGGACCGCTACGTCCTGCTGAAGTTTGTCCGATCCAACCAGGGGACCTGCCTCAACCACCGCCCATCCGTAGAGGTTGGTGACCGCGTGACTCCAGGCCAGGTGATTGCAGACTCCATGTCCACCGATCAGGGCGAGCTTGCGCTCGGTCAGAACGTGGTCGTGGCCTACATGTCATGGGAGGGCTACAACTACGAAGACGCCATCATCATTAGTGAGCGACTCGTTCGCGAAGATGTCTTCACCTCCATTCACATTGAGAAGCATGAGACCGAGGCGCGCGAGACGAAACTCGGTCCAGAAGAGATCACCCGCGACATTGCCAACGTTCCAGAAGAGCTGCTCGCCAGCCTCGACGAGAAGGGTGTGATCCACGTTGGCGCGGCGGTGCGCCCAGGCGACATCCTCGTAGGAAAGATCACACCGAAGGGCGAGACCGAAGTGACGGCGGAAGCGCGACTCCTCCGCGCGATCTTCGGCGAGAAGGCGCGCGAGGTGAAGGACTCATCGCTGCGACTTCCACACGGCGAGCGCGGCACCGTGGTGGAGGTGCGCGAGTTCCTCCGCGAAGATGCGGATCTCTCCGCGGGCGTCAACCAGTTGGTGCGCGTCTCTGTGGCGCAGAAGCGCAAGATCTCTGTTGGTGACAAGATGGCCGGCCGTCACGGCAACAAGGGCGTTGTTTCGCGCATCCTTCCAGTTGAGGACATGCCATTCCTCCCAGACGGAACCCCTGTTGACATCATCCTCAATCCGCTCGGCGTGCCGAGCCGCATGAACATTGGCCAGCTGCTTGAGACGCACCTCGGCTGGGCGCTTGCAAAGCAGGGCCTCAAGGGCGCCACGCCAGTCTTTGACGGCGCGACCGAAGAGAAAATCATCGCCGAACTTGAAGCGGCCGGCCTCCCAGCCGACGGCAAGATCACGCTGCGCGACGGGAAGAGCGGCAAGGAGTTCGACCGACCGATCACCGTTGGCGTGACCTACATGTTGAAGCTGCACCACTTGGTAGAGGACAAGATCCATGCGCGCTCAACTGGGCCATACAGCCTCATCACCCAGCAGCCGCTCGGTGGAAAGGCACAGTTCGGCGGACAGCGATTCGGCGAGATGGAAGTCTGGGCGTTGCAGGCGTACGGCGCCGCAAACATTCTCCAAGAGATCCTCACCGTCAAGTCAGACGATGTGGTTGGACGCGTGCAGGCGTACGAGGCGATCGTCAAGGGCGAGCGCATCCAGGCGCCAGGCGTGCCGGAGTCGTTCAAGGTGCTCGTCAAGGAGCTCCAGAGCCTCGGCATCAACGTGGAGATCCTCAACGCCGAGGACGAGCAGATCGAGCTCCTCGAGGATCCAGGTGGATATGCAACGCCAAACCTTGGCATCAATCTGTCGGGCTTTGAGTCCGGCGCAGATTTCTAAGTAGCGGAACACAGGAAAGGAGCGAGCAATGTTGGAAGTCAACAATTTTGACGCGATCCGTGTTGCGCTAGCGAGCCCTGAGCAGATCCGTGGCTGGTCAAAGGGCGAGGTCACCAAGCCTGAGACGATCAACTACCGCACGCTGAAGCCAGAGAAGGACGGCCTCTTCGACGAGCGCATCTTCGGGCCAACGCGCGACTGGGAGTGCTACTGCGGAAAGTACAAGCGCATCCGCTACAAGGGGATCATCTGCGACAAGTGTGGCGTTGAGGTCACACGATCCAAGGTCCGCCGTGAGCGCATGGGCCACATCCAGTTGGCGAGCCCGGTCTCGCACATCTGGTACTTCAAGGGGACGCCGAGCCGCCTCGCGACGCTGCTCGAGATCTCACCGCGCAACCTGGAGAAGGTCCTCTACTTCGCGCAGTACATCGTCACCAGTGTTGACGAAGCGGCACGCAAGGAGGCCCTCAAGGGTCTCGATGACGAGCTCGCAGGACGTGGCGGCGGCGCCACTGCAGAGGAAGAGAGCGAGATCAATGCGCGCCTGAAGCGACAACTTACTGAGTTGGATCGCGAGATTCGCGCACGACTCGAGCAGGTGGAGTCAGACCGCGCCGAGAAAGCCCAGGGGATGGGTGAAGCGGCGCAGGTGACGGAGAAGGCAATCAACGACCTTGGCGAAGCGGCGGCCGACGGCGCCATCATCTTCGAGCCAACTGCAGAAGTCATCGTTGCCGACCGTGCCCTTGGCGGCAAGGATGGAAAGGCGCGGCTTCGCGCCGTCCTCACCCAGGCCTCACTCGACGCAGAAGAGGCCTTCACGAATCAGAAGGAGCAGATCAATAAGGAAGGTGAGCAGAAGCGCGCCGACCTGAAGGCGCTCGCCGAAGGCGAGATTGCTGGGCTCCGCGCGAACGCGAAGACCTCGGCGCAGAGCCGCAAGGAAGAGATCGCCAAGGAGAAGAAGGCGCTGCTCAGCCTGAAGCCTTATCAACTCCTTCCTGAAATTGGCCGCGACGACGAACTCGACAGCTTCCGTACGCTTGACGCGAAGTTCGGCAGCGAGCGCCCACGCGGTGCACGCATCTTCCGCGCTGGCATGGGCGCCGAAGCGGTTCGCGAACTGATTGAGCAGATCGACCTGGACAAGGAGTCGAAGGAGCTCGCCGTTGAGGTGCGCAACACCGCCGGCATGCGCCGCAAGAAGGCGATCAAGCGCCTCCGTCTGATTGAGGCGTTCCGCCGATCCGGCGCGCGCCCTGAGTGGATGATCCTCTCCGTCCTCCCGGTGATCCCACCAGACCTGCGCCCAATGGTGCAGCTCGACGGTGGACGCTTCGCCACGTCGGACCTCAATGACCTGTATCGACGCGTCATCAACCGCAACAACCGTCTCAAGCGCCTCATTGAACTCGGTGCGCCAGAGATCATTGTGCGCAACGAGAAGCGCATGCTCCAGGAGGCGGTGGACGCCCTCATTGATAACGGCCGACGTGGACGTGCCATCTCCGGCACCGGCAACCACCGCCTGAAGTCGCTCAGCGACATGCTCAAGGGGAAGCAGGGTCGCTTCCGCCAGAACCTGCTCGGCAAGCGCGTTGACTACTCCGGACGCTCCGTAATCGTGGTTGGCCCAGAGCTCAAACTGCACGAGTGCGGTATCCCGAAGAAGATGGCGCTTGAACTCTTTAAGCCATTCGTGATGCGACAACTCGTTGAGTTGGGTCACGCGCACAACATCAAGAGCGCGAAGCGCCTCACCGAGCGCGCAACGGACGCCGTATGGGATGTGCTCGCCGACGTGATCCAGGATCACCCGGTTCTCCTCAACCGCGCGCCAACCCTGCACCGACTCGGCATCCAGGCGTTCATGCCTGTGCTCGTGGAAGGCTCCGCCATCCGCATTCACCCGCTCGTCTGCACCGCGTTTAACGCAGACTTCGACGGTGACCAGATGGCGGTGCACGTGCCGCTCTCCGAGGCCGCCCAGCAGGAGGCGCGCGAGCTGATGCTCTCCGCCAACAACCTGCTCTCTCCTGCAGACGGCACGCCGATCGTGACGCCAACGCAGGACATGGTGCTCGGCTGCTTCTACCTGACGCAGGAGCGCGCGCTCGAGTCAGGCGAAAAGCGCCGCCGCTTCTCGGATGAGACGGAGGCCCTGCTCGCCTACGAACTCGGACAGGTGAAGCTGCACGCCCCAATTGACGTCACCGCACGCGTCTGGGACGAAGCGGCAGACGCCATTGTTGAACAGCGCGTTGAGACCACGATCGGTCGCGTCAAGTTCAACCAGATCCTTCCAGATCGTCTCCGCTTCGTGAACCAGGAGATGGCGCGCGCCGACCTGCGCAAGCTGATCAGCCGCTCCTTTGAACTCCTCGGCAAGGGCGAGACCGCGCTCCTCGCCGACGGCATCAAGCGCGTCGGCTTTGAGGCGGCGACCCGTGGCGGTATGACCATCTCTGTCTTTGATATTGCGATGGCGAAGGGGAAGAAGGCGATCATTGCTGAGGCGGACAAGGATGTCGCCAAGGTAGATGGCCAGTACACGCAGGGTCTCATCACTGAAGAAGAGCGCTACAAGAACGTGATTCGACTCTGGCAGAAGGCGACCGGCGAGATCGGCACCGCCATGATGGACGAGTTGAACGCGAAGGTCGGTGGCGTAGATCCGCAGTTCCACCCACTCCTCATGATGACGAACTCTGGTGCACGCGGAAACAAGGGAAACATTGGCCAGCTTGGCGCGATGCGTGGGCTCATGGCCGATCCTTCTGGCCGCATCATTGACGTGCCCGTGAAGTCAAACTTCCGTGAGGGGATGACGGTTCTCGAGTACTTCATCTCCACGCACGGCGCGCGCAAGGGCTTGGCTGACACCGCGCTTCGAACGGCAGACTCCGGCTACCTCACGCGACGTCTCGTTGACGTTGCACAGGACGTGATCGTACGCATTGCAGATTGCGGCACCCTTGAGGCCACAGAGATCACGCTTGCAGATACGGCCGAAGTCATCGGGAGTGAGTGGCCGATCAGCGACGACCATCAGGACATGCCAGAGCTGCGCGCCGCGTTTGCGCGTCGCATGGTCGGTCGCCTTGCCGCTGCAGATTTGAAGGCTGGAAGTGAAAAGATTGATCGCGGCACCGAGTTGACCGATGCGCTCGCTGCGGCGATTGCGGCGAGTGGCGCGCAGTCAGTTGCTGTTCGCTCACCACTCAGCTGCGTTGCCCCTGCGGGCGTCTGCCAGTCCTGCTACGGGCGCAACCTTGCAACGGGCGAAATCATTGCCCTCGGTGAATCCGTAGGCATCATGGCGGCACAGTCGATCGGCGAGCCTGGTACGCAGCTTACGATGCGAACGTTCCATACGGGCGGTGTCGCTGGCGTGGACATCACCGCAGGTTTGCCGCGCGTTGAAGAGCTCTTCGAGGCACGCAAGCCGAAGGGGAAGGCAGAGATCAGCCGCATTGATGGCGTGGTCGAAGTTATTCGAAGCGAAGCGGGAACCGTCGTTGAAGTCACGCATCGCGAAGTTTATGAAGTTGAACTTGACCTTCCAATCGACGCATCCGTCACCGCGCGCGAAGGGGATCTGCTTGAGGCGGGTCAGCTCATCGGTACCTCGGCAACGCAGGGCGACCTCACCGCCTCGGTGAAGGGGATGCTCGTGAAGTCGAAGGACGGCCTTGTGATCCGCGCCGAAGATGTGGTCCCTGCCTCCAAGTACCCGATTCCGCACAACGCCAAGCTGCTCGTCAAGAGCGGTGACAAGGTCCGCGCCGGTGACCCGCTCACCGACGGCCCGCTCGACCCACAGGAGTTGCTGGAGGTCCGCGGCCGAGCCGAGGTCCAGAACTACCTGGTCAAGGAGGTCCAGAAGGTCTACCGAAGCCAGGGTGTAACAATCTCAGACAAGCACATTGAGATCATCGTCCGCCAGCTCTTGCGCAAGGTGCGGGTGGATAACCCGGGCGACACGCGCCTCCTCCCAACGGAGCTTGCCGACCGCCTCGAGTTCGAGCGTGAGAACGCTCGAGTCTTGGCCGAAGGTGGCGAACCAGCAACCGCGCAGCCACAGCTGCTGGGTGTAACAAAGGCCTCCCTCAACACCGAAAGCTTCCTCGCCGCCGCCTCCTTCCAGGAGACCACGCGCGTGCTCACCGAGGCGGCGATCACGGGGGCACGAGACCGCCTGGTCGGCCTCAAGGAGAACGTCATCATCGGGAAGCTCATCCCTGCCGGGACAGGTGCACCTGACGCCGTCGCCAAGCGCAAGGCCGAGGAGAAGCTTCGAGCCGCCGCCACCCTCGCAGGCGGGGAGCTCCCAGCCGACTTCGGTCAGGACGACTTCAACGTCTTCCTCCAGACCGAGGATGCCGCCGGCCCACAGGACGACGTCTCCCAGCTGGTCGCCCTCCTCACGGAGGAGAAGCCAGTCCCAGAAGGGGAGGAGTTCAACCCACTCGCCGCCGACGCGGCAGCCGCCAAGGAGGCGGACGGGGGGTCAAAGGAGTAACGAGCCGATCGGCCGCTGAGCACGGTGCTTTGACACCCTGAGCACGAGGCTGCTACGCTCCACCGTCCGTGCCACTGTGGCTCTGCCACCAGGGGCAATCAGCAGGAAGTCAGAAGAGAGAAGGAGCGCGCGCGAACTGTGCCTACGATCAATCAGCTCGTTCGAAAGGGACGCAAGGCCAAGGTCAGCAAGGTCAAGGCGTCCGCGTTCCGAAAGAACTGGAACGGCATTAAGCAGCGACAAGAGGTCGCTGAGGGCGCCCCTATGAAGCGTGGCGTCTGCCTGATTGTGCGCACCATGACCCCAAAGAAGCCAAACTCCGCGCTGCGAAAGATTGCGCGCGTGAAGTTGACGAACCAGATGGAAGTCACCGCCTACATCCCTGGCATCGGCCACAACCTTCAGGAGCACAGCGTGGTGCTTGTCCGCGGTGGACGCGTGAAGGACCTTCCGTCGGTGAAGTATCACATCGTGCGCGGCGCCCTTGATGCGTCGGGCGTGAAGGATCGCATGCAGAGTCGCTCGAAGTACGGCGCAAAGTCCGCCGTTGAAGCGAAGAAGAAGTAAGCGATGCCACGTCGTACAACGGTCCCACGAAAGCTCAAGTACGAAGTTGTACCGGCGAATAAGACGATCGACCGCTTCGTTGTGAAGGTCATGTTGAGCGGCAAGCGCGGCTTGGCCGAGCGCATCCTCCGCGAGACGCTTGAGCGCATCGAGACGCAGGCGAACAAGCCGGGCCTTGAGGTTCTAGACCTTGCGCTTCGGAATGCAACGCCACTGATTGAAGTGAAGCCCCGCCGTGTTGGTGGCGCCACGTACCAAGTACCAGTTGAGATTCGCGGCGAGCGCCGCCTCAGCCTCGGTGTGCGCTGGCTCGTCCAGGCGGCACGCAAGCGTTCAGGGAAGAGCATGGTCGACAAGCTCGCCGCTGAGTTCATGGATGCATCCAACAACCTTGGTGCCGCAGTGAAGCGCCGCGAAGAGACCCACAAGATGGCGGAGGCGAACAAGGCCTTCAGCCACTTCAGGTTCTAGGAGGCAGCTGAGATGGCACGAACAACTCCACTTGAGCGAACCCGAAACATCGGGATCATTGCGCACATTGACGCCGGCAAGACCACGGTCACCGAGCGCATCCTCTTCTACAC